>JBBRTN010000185.1:0-4949 GCA_038244395.1 Ignavibacteria bacterium | reverse complement strand
TTTCCCAGGAGCTCGTTTGTATCATCAAGTATCCCGTCTGTTTTGTCTGAAATGTCTTTTCTTAAATCCTTGCCACTTTTTGGAGCCAGCAGCAATGCGGTTAATCCTCCTATAATTCCTCCAGTGATCATTCCGCTTACAAAGCTTTTTGTGTGTCTTTCTTCTTCAAACATTTTTTTCTCCTTAATTTATTGTTAGTTAATTGTTCAATTTTTTAAAAAGAATAATCTTCTTTATATTTAAATTTAAAAAAGAGTAGTTTGACTGCTACTCTTATATAACCTAGATTGTATTTTAGAATCTAATATCTATCCCCAGTAACGGCTCTATAAAACTTGTTGACCCATTAGTGGTGAATATGTCGTGATATTTTGCTTTTATTATGAAGTCAATTGGTTTGCTGACATTTAAGACAGCTCCCATTCCAGCATTCACTCCGAAATTAGTAGATGTGGTTTTAGGAACATTTGTTGCAACGCCATTGACTGTCAAAACATAAGCGTCCTGCCCATATGAATATCCTCCCAATCCCACCTCAAAAAAAATGGAAGATTTCAAATTCTTAGAAGTAAAAAAATATCTTGGTCCTGCAGTATATTCCAAAATCTTGACGTCTGAAACTCCGGCTAATTTGCTTGGGAAAATAGAATATCCCACTTTAGCATAGAGACCGGTTTCTTTATTTAATTTGTTGCTTACATCAATGCCAAAACTAAGACCTGATTTAAAATTATCTCCGAACGCTCCTATAGGAAAAGCCACGCCTGCCATTGGGCTTACAGACCAAACAGGGTAAGGAGTCTTCATTCTTTTACTGGTAGTAGTGGTTTGTGCATTAACTGATGCACTGTAAAGTAAAATAATTGTCAATAATGTAGCAAGTACTTTAATCTTTTTCATTTTGTTTTTTTTTAATTAATAAAATATTGAAAATTTTACAATAGCTTTTTATTCTTTCCTTAACTGGATTGCAAATCTTATTCTAAACTGAATTGCAACTCTTATTCTAAACTCTGACTTTCATACTCACATTTTCGGTGCCAAGCATTTGTAATATTTAAATGCTGTTAAATGCGAAATATAGTACTAAATAAACCATTCATTGACAAAAATGACGGAAATTGTCAGATAGAAATTTTATGAAAAAACAAATAAAGAAAAATTTTTCCAGAAGATTTTTAAACCTGGAAAAAAAGCTACCTTTAGAAAAATTTATTCCGGTAGCTTTCTTAATTTTTTTGTTATGTGTTTTTATTTTAAGCATTATTACTTACAGGTATATTGAAATCTATAAAAGTGATATAAACTGGATTAATCATGCAAATGACGTAATAAAAAAAATAGAAACTACAAAGCTGCAAATATCGGGACTCCAGCTTTCATGGCGCGGATACATAATTACAAGGGATACCCTTTACCTGAATTCTTATGATTCACTTAAGGAACAAAGCAGAAGCGAAATAGAGGTATTGAAGAAAATGACTTTTGATAATAAGCCGCAGCTGCAATTACTAGAGGCAATGGACTCTTTGTATAATGAGAATTTAATTGTCATGGATAGTTCCATTATTTTTTTAAACGGAAACCAATTCAGGGAAGATTTTCAGATAGATGAAATGAATACAGTTAAGGCAAACCTGAGAGAGATCAATAATACAGAAAGTGAATTAAGAAATACTGAATACCGGTTTTTGAATATGAGGAGTGAGAAAGCCTCATCGGCAAATTCAAACATTCAGTTGTTTATTTTAGCAACGGGTCTGCTTTCATTTTTTGTAATCGGATTATCATTGTTCATTTCAGATAAACTGATAAAAAATAAAAACCAGGCGGAGAGGCTTCTTATCAAATCCTATGAGGATCTTGAAGACAAGATAGATAAAAGGACAGTTGAGCTAAAATATTCAAATGAGAAACTATCCGGCGAAATCAAAGTCAGAGAAAAAACCGAGCAAACACTTCGGGAAAGCGACCAAAGATTCAGGTTGATGGCTGACTCGGCACCGGTACTTATCTGGATTGCAGGACAGGATAAGTTGCGGACTTATTTTAACAAAGTCTGGCTTGACTTTACAGGACGGACACTGGAGCAGGAATCCGGTACCAATTGGATGGATGATATTAACCCTGAGGATTTGAAGAAATTTATTGATGTATACGAATCAACTTTCGACAAACGAATCCCTTATGAAATTGAATACAGGCTGAGGAATGCCGAATCAGAATATTTATGGATACTTGAGAAAGGCATTCCGAGATTTGAAGGAGACGAATTTGTCGGATTTATAGGGACATGTATTGATATAAACCAAAGAAAAAAGAATGAAAACTTTTTGAAAATTCAGTATGATGTTTCAAAAACACTGGCTGAATCTAAAACCATAAAAGAAGCGTCTGAAAAACTCTTAAAGAATATCTGTTCAGGTATAAACTGGAATTTCGGAATATTGTGGACAGTAGATAAGAATAAGGAGAATCTTGGTTTAGAGTCATTATGGAGTGACAATGATGAGGACCTTAAAAACTACTCCGGGATTTATGATAAGTTTAACACGTTTTCCAAAAACGCGGATCTGCCCGGTTATGTCATTAAAGAAAAAAAATCTCACTGGTTGACAGGAATAAATACAGACAAAAACTTTATTCGAAGGGAAGCAGCCGACCGGATGGGATGGCATTCAGGATTGGGGATTCCAATATCAAACGGTACTGATGTGATAGCGATAGTGGAATGTTTTAATAAAAAAAGTATTGAAGAAAAACAGGATTTAACAGACGTACTGGAATCGGCAGGCAGGCAGATTGGAAATTTTATAGAACGAAAACTTGCCGAAGAAAATTTAAGGCTTTCATATCTCGAACTTGAAGAAAAAGTCAGGGAAAGAACCTCCGAGCTTGCGGCAGCTCTCACAAAACTGGTAAAGGAAAGCGAAGACAAGGAAGTTATCCAGAATAAAATAAGACTATTCTTACATGCAATCAGAAGCATTAAAGATTGCGTATATATAACTGACCTTGATAATAAAACAATATTTATCAACAAGGCATTTGAATTAACTTACGGTTTCCGCAATGATGAAATTATCGGGACGGAAATTCCTATCCTGCGAAAGATAAACCTTTCTCCTAATTTAAAGAATATTATCATAGATAAAACCTTAAATGACGGATGGCGAGGAGAATTAATTACTCAGAGAAAGGACGGAACGCGATTTCCAACTTATCTTTCGACCTCGACAATACGGAATGATGATGCTAAAGTCGAGGCTATTGTCGGAATATGTCAGGATATAACAGAGCTAAAAAATACGGAAGAAATTATCAAGAAAAGAAACGCTCTGTTAAATGTTCTGAATGATGTTATCCGTTATACAAATAAAACTTTTGATTTTTATGATGCAGTGCGGTATTCGATAAATAAAGTATGCGAATATACTCATTGGGAAGCAGGTCATTACTACTTAAAAAAAGATGATTTATTAGTCTCTTCAAAAATCTGGAATGACGGTTTATCCGAAAATTATTTACAGTTAATAAAGATAACGGAAAATCTTAGTTTTGAAAAAAGCGAAGGGTATCCGGGTAAAACATTATTCAACGCCGAACCCTCATGGATTAGCATAAGAGAATTAACCGACCGGAAATTATTTAAGCGTTCTGTAATAACGTCTGGCCTCGGCTTAAAAACAGGAATCTGGATACCGGTTTTGATGGAAAATAAATTAATCGGGGTTCTGGAATTTTTTAAGAAAGATGAACAGCCTGAAGACAGGGAAGTATTGGATTGCATAATAAATATCGGGCTGGAATTAGGAAACCGATGTGAGAAATTAGAAAGTATAGAAAAAATTAAACAAAGCGAGAAGTTGTTAATTGACGCTCAGCATATAGCGAAGCTTGGCAGCTGGGACTGGGATGTCCCGAATAATAAAATTACATGGTCTGATGAGATGTATATTATTTACGAAATAAATAAAGAAGATTTTGAGCTCACTTACGAAAACTACATAAAATTCATTCATCCTGATGACATCGAAACTACCAGAAACATTGTGACAAATGCTATTGCAAAAAAGAGTTCATTCAGTTACTATCACAGGATTATTACACCGTCCGGAAAAATTAAATTCCTGAAAGCTCAGGGTGAAATTTATCTGGATGGAAATGAAAACGTTGTGAGAATGTTTGGAACAGGTCATGATGTTACTGAAATCAGGAAAGCGGAAGAAGAGCTGAAAAGGACTAATGCTAAATTAATTGAAACTCAGAAAGAACTTATTTATAATGAGAAACTTGCGGCTCTGGGAAGATTTTCTTCGGGTATTGCACATGAGATACGTAATCCCCTGGCTAATATTAACAGCCTGGCTCAGCTGATTTCAAAAGCAAATATTGATGAAAAAAATAAGAGAAGATTAAATTATATTGTTACTAATGTGGAGATCGCCAACAAGATAATTAAAAATCTTCTAAGCTATGCGTCTCCTGAGGATCTCGATTTCAGCTATATCAACCTGTACGAAATGCTTGGCAGTATTTTAGAAAGCGTTGAAGCAAGATGTAAAAATAATAATGTAAGGATAGTCAGGGAGATCCCGGTAAACCTCCCTCTTCTTTATCTGGATAAACTCAAGCTGGAAAATGCTTTTATGAATTTTGTATCAAATTCTATTGAAGCAATGTCTGACGGTGGAACTCTCTCAGTAAAAGTTTTCGAAGACAAAGATAAAGGGGAAATTAATATACACTTTACTGATACGGGAGTGGGAATTCCCGCGGAGAATATGGATAAAATACTTGAGCCGTTCTTTACAACAAAGGATGACGGCGTGGGGCTCGGGATGGGTCTGGCTTACCAGACCATCAGGCTGCATCATGGTGTTTTTCAGATACAAAGTATTGACGGAAAAGGAACAGATATAGAAATCAAATTACCCATAAATAAATCA
>JBBRTN010000184.1:0-4950 GCA_038244395.1 Ignavibacteria bacterium | reverse complement strand
GGCGGTAAAAAGGGGAATTGAAATTATTCTCGAAGCCGGGCTGGACCTCAGCATCATTACGCTTCCGGAGAATGAGGATCCTGACAGCTTCCTGGATAAATTTGGGAAAGAAGAATTCGAGAAACAAATAACACAGAGAAAGTCAGTGATAAATTTTATTTCCGAACTTTACATAAAAGAAAATAAATTTGAAAGTGTTAATGACAAGACAGAATTCATAAAAGAAATAATCAGTTACATCGGTAAAATTCCGGATAAGATAAAAAGAGCATTTTATATTAAAGAAATTTCAAGTAAGTATTCCCTTTATGAATCGGACATCAGGGAAGAGCTTGAGAAGATTGTAAGTGAAAATAAAATAAAATCATTTCCAAAATCCTCGGTCGTACTGCCTGAAAGAAAAAGCTCAAACATCACAAATACAAAAGATAAAATTTTTCCCGAAGAAATTGAATTGATTGATCTTTTCATAAACGGAAACGAAGAAGCCGTAGCTTACCTTGAAAACAATCTTGAAACAGGATTCATTAAAAACGCTGCTATTCTGAAAATCGTTGAATATTTTCTGAATGAATATGTCGAGCATGGAAAAATCGAACTTACAAAGGCGCTGAATGATATCGAAAGCGAAGAATCAAAAATTCTGGTAGCTAAGGTAGCGATGAACAGGCATGAGGTAAGTTATTTTAACGCCAGTTCTTCCGACAATCTTCTCAATGCGACAGTTGAACCGAAATATAATTTAAAATATGCCAGGGATGTCATAAAGAAAATTAAACTGCGGGAGCTCGAAGAGGAAAGGACGGAGATAAAGAAAAATCCTGATTTAATCATAAGAGCTTTTGAAATAACAAAACAAATAAACGAATTAAGAAAACAATAAACTAAAATGAAACCTGCGATAGTCATAGCACCATACAGGTGCAAAACAGAAAATCAGGAAAAGCTGTTCGAAGTATTAAAGGACAAAAGGAAATATTTCCTCGAAGCGGGATACGTCACTGAGAGAATGCCCGTAACAGTAAGGTCACGTAAAGATAAGGAAGTAATACTCGAGATTTTTGAATGGACAAGTGACAAACATACAGATGAAGCTCATAAGGATCCGAAGGTGCGTGAATACTGGGGAAAAATGGGTGAGCTATGCTCCGCCTTTGGATTTCCGCTTAAGGAAATTTCCGAATCATCGGAATCATTCGCCCACTTTGATCCTTTAAATATTTACTAAACAAATTTTTATTTTTATTAAAGTAACATTTGTATTCAAATGTATATAATAGAGCCTGTAGCATATGTAAGGAACAGTCGGAGAGAGCCCACAGATGATTTTTGGGGCGATCTCGTATCGGAAATTATTATCAGAGATAACATAAATGAAGACAGCCTTAAAGGAAGAGATGAATTTTCACATCTTGAAATTATTTTTTATTTTCATCTTGCTTCCGGCGGTGAAATAAATATTTCGGCTGCACATCCGAGAGGAAATAAAAAATTTCCGTCAGTAGGAATCTTCGCACAGAGAAAAAAATCACGTCCTAATCTTCTGGGCTCTACTATTGTAAAGCAGCTTGGAGTAAATAAAAATATTCTGACAGTTACAGGACTTGATGCAGTTGACGGAACCCCGGTAATTGATATCAAGCCGGTCATGAAGGAATTTCTCCCCGAAGGAAAAATTGTCCAGCCGGCATGGTCTGAAGAGCTGATGAAAAATTACTGGTCAGGTAAAAATTAACAAGACTTTTTTAAATTAGAATATTATATGTAAATATAATTGATTAGTTTTGAAAAAGCACAAATAAATAATTAATGTCACAGCTAAAGCGAAGAGACATAAGAATAAAAGTTATGCAGGTTCTTTATGCTCACGGAATGTCTGAAGATCCTATTAAGAAGGTAAAACTAGATTTACTTTCTGAAATCAAAGAAGAAGAGAATATCGAGTTTGCAGATAAGCTTGTTGATCATGTTTTGGAAAATGAAAAGCTTCTTGATGCCTATATTTTAGATAAAGTTGTTAACTGGGAGCTCGAGCGAATGGGTTTAATCGACAGGATTGTCCTTCGAATGGGAATTGCCGAAATGCTTTACTTTCCTGAGATACCTCCGAAAGTTTCAATAAATGAAGCGATAGATATAGCCAAAGATTTCTGCACGAGGAACAGCGGAAAGTTTGTTAACGGGATTCTTGATGCAGTGCTGGAGGAGCTGAAAAAAGAAGATAAGCTCAATAAAGCGGGAAGGGGTTTGCTTAACATTAAGAAAAAGGATTCTGAAAGAGAGTCTCCGGTTTTTGAAAAAAAGATTTCACAATCTCAGATCAAAGAAAATGTTTTTGAAAAGAAGAATTCGAAATCTCAGATCAAAGAAAATGTTTTTGAAAAAAAGACCTCGAAATCTCCTGTAAAGGAAAAAAAATAATTTATTTCTTCATGCCAGTAACCATCCTATACTAAATAATTTGATAGAGAATAAATCCCGGGTATTCGTCTGGTCATTATTCGATTTTGGAAATTCTTCTTACGCAACTATCATTGTTGCATTCGTTTTTGCCGTATATTTTAAAGAGGTCATCTCATCCGGTGAGAGTATCGGGGATTTATACTGGTCGCTCGGAATAAACATTTCCATGATAATCGCCGCTGTATTAAATCCTGTTTGCGGCGCTGTAGCAGACTTCAAATCA
This sequence comes from Ignavibacteria bacterium, assembly GCA_038244395.1. Taxonomy (GTDB): domain Bacteria; phylum Bacteroidota; class Ignavibacteria; order Tepidaquicellales; family Tepidaquicellaceae; genus JAGPCH01. The sequence goes on along the minus strand of JBBRTN010000184.1, from coordinate 2,264 downwards.
AATAAAAAAAAATTCCTTTTATTCTTCACTCTTCTGTGCATTGTCTCTACATCCCTTATGTATTTTACCGGACAGGGAACAATCATGTTTGCAATCATACTATTCATTATTTCTAATATCGGATTTCAAACCGGTCTGACATTTTATGAAGCATTTATTACCGAGCTCTCGGAGCCGCAGCATTACAATAAAGTTTCGGCCATAGGCTATGCAGTAGGATACATTGGCTCGTTGATTTCGGTTGTACTTGTCTTCCCGCTAAAGGACAACCCGAATATTCTGTTTGTAGTGTCTGCAGTTTTCTTCCTGATTTTTTCGATGCCTTTGTTCTTATTTTTAAAGGAGAAAAAAATCGTTAGGGAAAAAACAGAAGTGAAGTATATCAGGTACGGGATAAAAAAAGTCCTTAATACACTGAAGAATATTAATCAGTATAGAAATTTAAAAAATTATTTAATTGCTTATTTATTGTACATTGATGCCGTCAATACGATTATATATTTCGCGGGAAATTATGCCAGCACTACATTAAAATTTTCTACACCGGAGCTTGCAATATTCTTCCTTATAGTTCAGATAACCGCATTGATAGGTTCTTTATTATTCGGATACATCGGAGACAGGATAGGAATTTTAAAATCCATTTACATAAATCTTGTTATGTGGACGCTGATCACGCTGGCGGTTTTTTTTACAAATGATAAAATGTCTTTTTATGTAATCGGAGGTTTTGCAGGAACGTTTCTCGGCTCGACTCAGAGTTTATCCAGAGCTCTGATGGCGACACTGACTCCTCCGGAAAGCAAGACGGAATTTTTCGGATTCTACGGATTATTTGATAAGACATCTACATTACTCGGTCCGCTTACTTTCGGCGTTGTATCATATCTGTCCGGCTCGCAGAAATTTGCCGTGCTGTCAGTCGGAGTTTTTTTCATACTCGGTATGTTGTTATTAAAAAAAGTAAAGGAAAAGGAGATTTAAAATTGACTGACACAGCAGCAAACTCACACGAGACAGCGCTTGCAGAGGAAAAAGAATTTGACCATTTAATTAAACTGCTCGACGATGAAGACGAAAATATTTATTCCAGCGTAAAGGACAGATTTATTTCACACGGTTTTCTTTCATCTAATTTTCTCCTGAAGTATCTTAATGATGAAAATAATATTATAAAAAGGAGAGCAAACGAAATTGTTTCCATAATTAATTTCGAAGACATTGCAGAAAAATTTAAAGCGCTTGAAATAAAAAAGGAGAATGATATTCTGGAAGAAGGGATCTTTCTTATTTCGTCTTACGGTTACCCCGGAGTAAACATGAATGATTACAAACGGAAGCTCGACCGGATGGTTCTGGACATCGAATCCGGACTCATAAAAAATAACGACAGTATAGATCTGACGAAACCACTGGAAATACTTAATACTATTAATAATTATCTTTTCTATGAAAAAGGTTACAAAGGTAACGCAGAAAATTACTATGACGAAGACAATAGTTATCTCAATACGGTAATTGATACCAGGCTCGGAAACCCGATTTCACTCTGCATAATTTATATTTTGATTTCGAGAAGGTTGCATATTCCTGTATCCGGCATTAATCTTCCGGGACACTTCATTTTAAAATATTCCGGAAGGAATGAAGAATTTTTTATTGACCCTTTCAATAAAGGCGTAATTATTTCAATGAAGGAAGCTCAGGAATTTGTAAAGAAAATAGGGATGTCAAAGGATAATTTTGAAAATATTCCTTACCTTAAAGAAACCAGTGACAAGGAAATTATTCTGAGGGTGCTGAGAAATCTTGCGGAGATTTTCAGCAGGAAAAATGATACGGTAAAGTCCGGACAGCTTGAAAGGTTGATGCTTTGCCTTGCTTAATATTATAAATTCATAAAAATGCACTCAAAAGTTTTAATTAATTTAATTAAAAGAATATGCAGCTTATCCCTGCTGATAATTATTCTCCAGCTTCGCATTTCCGTTTTATTTGCGCAGGATGAATTTGAGCCTGTAGAAAGCGTTCCGGAGGAAACCATTCTTGAACAGTCGACTCTGCCGCGGACACTGGATGTCTGGCTTAAGATGATTGACGGGGCAAAGGAAAATATTGATATGGAAATGTTTTATTTTGCAAATGAGAAAGGTCAGCCCATGGAGCAGGTTTTATCTGCATTGAAAAATGCTTCAGGAAGAGGAGTCCGCATCAGGATAATTATTGATTCCGGTTTTTATGCCGGGAGTAATGATAAGTCGGTT
>JBBRTN010000183.1:0-4955 GCA_038244395.1 Ignavibacteria bacterium | reverse complement strand
TTCCTGTGTTACATCCTCGGCATCTTCAGTATTCTTTAAAATACTGTAGCAGACATTTAAAATTTTCTCTTTATAATTAAATACAAGCTCCTTATATAAATCCTTCTCTCCGCGAAGAATCTTTTCAACGAGTTCTCTTTCTGTCATCAGGATGCTTTTGAAGTATTAGACAACATTAAATAAATTTTCCTGCGGTCATTAGATGCCTTTGAAGAATCATTTAAATGGGATTTAAGTAAGCCGGAAAAAAATATTGTATTGCTGAGAAAAATATTTTTATGTAAAAAGAATATTGTTTTTTTTATAATATAACTACACTTAATTTGAAAATGAAGATAAGTATATTATAATAAAATGGCGCTAACAGTTAACTTATATTCTTTCAGTTTTAAAAAATCGGGTATCCCTTCCGATCCTTCAGGAAACGGCGGTGGCTTTGTATTTGACTGCAGGTTTATTTACAATCCGGGAAGGAAAGAAGAATTTAAATATCTCACAGGTCAGGATGAACAAGTTATATTGTTTCTTGATTCACAGGAAACCATGAAAAGATTTTTACTGAATGTAAATTCTATTATTGACGATGCAATAGAAAATTATCTCGAACGTAAATTTACTGATCTGATGATTTCATTCGGCTGCACAGGCGGTCAGCACAGATCGGTTTATGCTGCGGAAAAAACCCTCAGGCATATTTCAAAAAAATATCCGGAAGTGAAAGTAGAACTTCATCATGACCAATTGGAGAAAGGTCTTAACATCGGCTAATACTTCTGACATAGCTGATACCATTCAGCCGGAATACAGGGCGATAGAGAAAAAAACTTTTCATCTTCACCTGATTTCACAGGTATTCAACGGCTTATCCTTCGGCATCCTGATGCTTCAGGATGTGATATTAAAAAAATCACTTCTCGCGTCCGATTTTCAGATTACAATTTTAATCTTTCTTACAAGCTCGGCGTTTCTGTTTTCAATTTACGGGACGGAAATAATTAACCGCTCAAACAATCAGTCCAGGACGATTATTGCAATGGCGGTCTTCAGCAGATTTTTCCTGTTAATCATTCCCTTTTTTGAGACACCCAACTTTTTTATTTTTTGTATCGCTGCGATGAGCTATACCGATTCACTCATAAAGCCGTCATGGAATACGGTCTTTAAGCATAATTATTCCGATCAGAAAAGGAGCGTGCTTTATTCCTATGCTTCCAGTCTCTATACTATTGTTGTTCTGATAATAACAACTGTGATCGGTTATCTTCTTGACCTTAATTACCAGTTGTACAAAGTATTCTATCCTGTTGCCGGAATCTTCGACATCCTGGCTTACATAAATCTTGCAAAGATGATCAGCATGGGTAAGCTCAATGCCGGACATCATAAGAATAAATTCAGCGGAATAATTTCCATGTCGCTGGTCAAAGACATTTTAATTTTGCCGGTGCGGAACCTGATAAGAATCTTCCGGGAAAACATCCCGTTCTTCAGATTTGAGATTTATTTTTTTCTTTACGGAATGGCTTTTATGATTGCGAGTCCGGCAGTTCCGATTTTTTTGGTGCAGACATTAAAATTAGACTATGCTCCGATTTCAATTGCAAAAGGACTGGTCTTTTATACTGCAACTATTCTGTTCACTCCGGTGATGGGAAAAATTCACGGGAGAGGAAATCCTACTAAGTTTTGCGGATACTTATTTTTGTCACTGATATTCTATCCGCTGCTGATGCTGTCTGTTAAGTATTTAGGAATTGAAAATCACTTCCTTCCGGCGGAAACACTTTTGTACATAACATTTTTTTTCTTCGGTATTTCAATGAGCGGCGTCACGTTATCATGGAATATCAGTTCAATCTACTATGCGCCTCATTTCCAGGTTGCAAACTATCAGGCTGTTCATATAACGCTTACAGGCGTAAGAGGGTTGTTCGCTCCGTTCATTGGTTATTTAATATTAAAATTAATTTCAATCGAAGCAACGTTTATTGTTTCTTCTTTTTTCTTTTTACTTGCAGGCGTGATGATGTTAAGGGAAAGCAAGCGCACAAGAGCTCATCATGAAAGAGTCTTGCTATAAATTTTACTTTTATTATTATGAACACAGTATTATCTTTTTAGACAAGGAAAGAATTTTATTCTATTCATCAATAAAAATCTCTAAAATACAAAAGATCTAAAGGATGGAGTTATTTTTTATTGCAAATTTTATGAGGCTGAGGGACCCTTTAAGTTCAAGTTTACTGCTCATATTCGACCTGTGATTTTCTACGGTCTTAAAGCTTATGAACATTTCGTTCGCAATTTCCTTTGAAGTTTTTCCTTCTGCAATAAATTTCAAAATCAACTGCTCTGTTTTTGTCAGTCTCATCAAAGCCGGATTTTCTTTCTCCAGTTTCTTAATTCTTTCCCTTCGGTTCACCAACAGGTTTGATATTGAAGGACTGATGTAGTAATTATCCTCCGCAACTTTATAAACACATTCCACAATATCATTTACCGCGCAGTCTTTTAACACAAACCCGCTGACGCCCAGATCCATTGACTCATCGAATATATCATCCGATGAAAACACAGTAAGAAAAATTACCTTTGTACCGGAGTTTGCAGACTTTAAATTTTTCATTACCTGCAGGCCGGTCATCTTCGGCATGTCAATATCGAGAATTGCAATTTCCGGGTTAAGTTCATTTATTATTGCAAGAGCTTTTTCACCGTTTTCAGCAAAACCGGTTATTTCAATTCCGTCATCTTCGTCTATTATTTGTTTAAGTCCGTTCCTGAATATCGGATGGTCATCGGCAATGATGATCTTAATTTTTTTTCCCTTTTCCATATTCTTATTTATTTTTTAATTGGAATTTTAAATCTTAATGTTGTTCCTTTATTTATTTCTGACTCAACTTTAATTTCACCTTTCATATACTTGATCCTCTCCATTATACCTGAAATACCAAGTCCGGACTTTGCTTCATCGAATTCCCTGCTGTTTACATCAAATCCTTTTCCGTTGTCCGATATTACTATAAGCAGGCAATCCTCTAACTTTGAAACATTCAAAGAGGCTTCCGTCGCAGCAGAATGTTTTATAATATTTGTAATTGATTCCTGAATTACCCTGTAAAGATTGATTTCACTTTCCTTCGATAATATTTCATCCACATTATCCGTTTCGAAATCGAATTTTAAATTGGTTGACTTCGAAACATCATTGATGATTGAGCCGATTGTTTTTGTAAAACCGAGCCTGTCGAGCTGGTGAGGGTGAAGATTGTAGGCAATGTTTCTCATATCGGTAATGGTAGCTGAAGACAGTTCAGAAATTTCTTCGAGCGTCTTTTCCATCCTGTCTTTGTCATCCTTATGCTTAAGAGCCATCATGGCTTTTTGCTTGGAGATCAGGACTTCATGCGCAATAGTGTCGTGCAGTTCATGAGCAATCCTTTTTCTCTCACTCTCCTGCGATTCTATAAGTTTGCGTGAAAATTCTTCCTGTGCCTTACTTTCTTTTTCAAGCTTCTCGAGTCTCTGCCGGTATGAATATCCGGTGACCGCAGCAAGACTTAAAAATCCGAGACTCTTGAACCACCATGTTTTCCAGTAAGGCGGAGTAATATTAATTTTAATTGATGTTCCTTCTTCATTCCAGATCGCATCATTGTTAGATGCTTTTACCCGGAAAATATATTCCCCGGGATTCAGATTTGTATATGTAACATGCCTTCTGGTACCGCAGTTGGTCCAGTCTTTGTCAAAACCTTCCATCTTATATGCGTATTGGTTTTTTTGTGGATTATTAAAAATGAGAGCCGCGAACTCAAATGAGAATACGCTTTCTCTGTAAGTTAAATTAATTTCATTTGCGTAAGTAATATTCTGTTTCAAAAAAGAATTGTCGGAAGAGCCTGTTACAGTTGAATTAAAAATCTGGAAATCAGTTATCGCAATCTCAGGGATATAAGTATTTTCTGTAATCTCTTCCGGCTTAAAATATGTAATCCCGTTAATTCCTCCGAAATACATGGTTCCATCTTTATCCTTAAAATATGCACCATCATTAAACTCATTACTTTGAAGACCATCGCTGAAATGATATTCCTGCACAGTCATATCTAAAGTATTAAATCTCAGTAAGCCGTAATATGTGCTTAGCCATAACATGCTGTTATCGTCTTCAAGAATTCCTTTTACATTATCTTTTATTCCAAACCTTGAATCATAATTAATAAATCTATGCTTATTTTTTTCTAACTTATTTAAACCCCCGGAAAATGTCCCGACCCATAAATTCTGATGCCGGTCAATATGAAGGCTTGTAATGAAATTATCATTTAATCCGCAAGAATCATTTTCATCATTACGGAAATTTGTTGAGCACTTATCTTTTAGATTTATCCGGTACAACCCTTCATTTTGCGTACCTACCCACAAATTATCATCATCATCATTCATCATGCAGAACATTTTATCATTAGAAAACTTATCCAGAATATCCAGCTCCGGTTTGAATTCTTCAAACTTTTCTTTTTCGATATTAAAGTTGATCATACCACTGGAAGAGGAACCCAGTAAATAACTGTTTCCGTAAGCAACTAAGGAGTGAATTGCCTCATGTTCATCAAATGTAAAATAGTCGAGTTTATTTTCTATGGTATTGTATTTTACAAGTGAACCTTCAGAAAATGAGGTGAGCCAGATGATGTTATTTGAGTCTTCAAATATACGGGAGATATTTTGATTAACAAGTTCATGTAAATGTCTGATTTGCTTCATGTACGTTATTTCCTCAGCCCTCTCTTTCCCAATCACATAAACTCCGTTTTTTGATGTACCAATCCAAAGCTGATTTAAACTGTCCTTGTATATTGTCCGGACATTTTCCATCTTGAATGTAGAATCTCCGGAACTGAGTTTGGTAATATTATAAAAAAGTTTTTTACCACAATCAATTTTAT
>JBBRTN010000182.1:0-4961 GCA_038244395.1 Ignavibacteria bacterium | reverse complement strand
TAGGCAGCAACATAAGCTTCGGAGGCATATGGGATAAATATGCTGTCCTGAATTTCACGCCGCAGATGTATATAAAGCCGCTTAGCTTCATCAGCATTTACGGCAGTAACAGCCTCAATTGCTTTATACCCATCGCAGGGATAAAAGAATATTTTCAATCAATAACTATACAGGGACTGGCAGTTCTGGCAATTGATAATTCAATGAAAATTTTATTCCCTTCCTCACAATGGATTCCCCGGTTAATTTCCTTTGCTGCAAAAAATTTTCTCATAAACTTTGTTATTAAGCCTTCCATTGAAAGAAGCGTTAATACAGAAAGACCGATGCTGGAATATAATAACTTTTATTATTCGGTGAGCATTAATTTCTGAATGGTGAATGGTGATAGTGAATAGTGAATATTTCCTGTGAAATAGGAATCAGGATTTTTAATTTACACTCGGGTCATCCGGGAAGGTAGAGATAATCGAAAATTCTTTTCCCATAGTTCTGAGGACACTGCCCCATAATTTTGAGGAATCATCTTCGAAAATATTTTCAACAGTCGCATCATTCACATACCATGACTTGATTTTCATTTCATTCTCAAGCTGCCCGGGACTCCATCCTGCATAGCCGAGAAAAAACTTAAAGTCATCCGGATCGAGTCGTCCGTTTTCGATGAGTATTTTTAGCGCTTCAAAATTTCCTCCCCAGTAAATCCCTTCGGATATTTCAAATCCTCCGTCAAGTATATTATTCGATTTGTGAATAAAATTAATTGAGTTTTGCAGGACAGGTCCGCCGAGAAATACTTTTGCATTAAATTCGGGGATGTCCTCGATAATGTCGTGAAGTTTGTAGCTGGTAGGTTTGTTAATTATGAATCCAACGGATCCCTCTTCGTTATGCTCAGTCAGCAGAATGACAGAGCGTTTAAAAATGTCATCAAGCAATGGAGCCGAGATTAATATTTTCCCTTTTGAAAGTCCGGAGTTTGGATTCATTAATAAATTTATTTTAGAAGAACCATCTTCTTGGTCAGTGTAAAATCCTCTGCATTCAGTTTATAAAAATACACTCCGCTCGGAAGATTATTTGCAAAGAACGGAATTGAATTTTGCCCCGATTCGACTCTGCCGCTTATGAGCGTAGCGACATTTCTTCCGGTAATGTCAAATATTTCAAGCGTTATGTTCTGAGCCTTTGGCAAAGAAAATCTTATAAGCGTGGAAGGATTAAAAGGGTTCGGATAATTTTGTTTAAGATCATAATCTATTCTGCCCGCGACAGGGTCATTGATACCCATCAGGTCTATCGAGCTTACTCTTGCGTTTGTTTCTATTTCCGCGAGACCTGCTACAGACTGGTTTGTAACAGTCCCGGTAAAACTTTTTACAATAATTTTTACGCTGTCCATTGTAGTTATAGGACTTACCTGTACGGTCAGGCCGGTTGTGTTTAATTCGCCGGTAGAAGCAATATGCATTACGACTGCATTGTCTTTATATAAAAATAATTCACAGTCAGTCACGTGAATGTTTGTTCCGTTTCCTGAATTGGGAAGTATATCATACAAAATAAATCTCCGCACGTCTATCGGAATTTCCCATTTCAAAACTACATATTCATTTGCAGACCCGTTAGAAATCCAGTTGACTTTCTGGTCTGTGTTCATTGCTTTCCTGTCTACGACATCTACACCTTTATAACTTATGCCGCCGGAATTTCTGAAACTGCTTTCCCTTACATCAGCCGAAGTAGAAAGATTTGTATATGAACCTTCGGTTAGGTTTGGTGGAACAGTAATTAAAGTATGACCGGCATGACATCCTACACACTTTGTTCCGGAGCCGTTATTTCCAAAGTTCATTCCGAGAACGTGAGCAATATTTCCTTTCCTGTTTACTAAAATATTCCTGTTGCTGTCAACTAACTGTTCGAACATAGAAATATTTGCCGGGATATCACCCTGTGCAATTTTACCATCTCTGTCGAGTTGAATTTCCCTGAAAAGAATCGGATAGTCCTGCCCGTTTACATCCTGCCTTTGGAAATTAAAAAAGAATCTGAACTTTGCATTTTTTTTAATTGGCGGAGCATCATCAATCGGTGCATCTACAGGAGCATTTGCATATACATTTATACAATCAAAACGAAATAAGCCTCCCTGATAAAAAGTATTTGGATCAGTAGTAGGAGGAACTGAATTTGTATCATACGCCGTGAGATATTGAACGACAGGAGGAGTGGTCCTCGGCATAAAAAGTTCTGCATTTAACTCCAGAGTGCCGGGTAAATCAAGTACCTGTGTCAGACCGGAGCCGTCAAGATTGCATGTATAAAGACCATAATCCTGTTCGATTACAGTAGAAGCATAAGAAAAAAGAATTCTTCCGTCAGGAAGAGGCAGCGGGTCAGTTGCATAAGGAGCCTGCATTGTTCCGTATGAAGGAGGATTTTGCTGATATAAAGGAGTAGTGCTGTCGACTCCAATTACAGTAGTTGCCTCTGAGAAACCCTTTGTATAATATCTTATACCGGGGCTTCCTCCGGTATTGAACATAGGTAAATGAGGGATATATAGACTAACCATTCTTCCGTCAGGCATTATTCTTGGACGGTATGAAAAAAAACTTTTTCTTGTGCGTGAGTCTGTGCCATACTGCTTAAGTCCGTCACCGTCAGGATTAACAAAATTTACCTGCCAGATATTTCCGAAATCTGTCGTGAGTGCAAGTGAATCGAACCGAGTGAGACCGTTTCCTGATAAGTCGCTTGGCCTGTCTATATTCATCCACCATCTTGAATAAAGAATTTTTCCGGTGGCAGGGTCAATTGTCGGTTTTTCCCCGCTGTTTCTTTCTGTTGTTACTCTGAAAAGATTTGCGCCCGTAGTATCAACTATATATAAATTTGTTGTATTAACTCCTCCGAATTCAGAGAGTGCAGGAAATCTTGTAGAAGCAAAAATTATTTTTCCGTCAGGCAGATATACCGGATCAATGTCATCATATTTCAGAAATTTAGAGGCTGCATTTCCGAATTGTGAAAGATTAATATTCCTGTTAGTGAAGGTAATTTTTTTTAATCTCGTTCCTGCTCTGTTTATTTCATAAATTCTCCAGCTGCTGTCTCTGTCTTCAATACCTGCAAATACAATTTTATTACCGTTCCAGTGAACGCATGGCTGCTGCACGTCTATGATTCTTAGTCCGCCGAATTCCATGGTGCTGTCAATTATTGTAGTTAAGTTTCCGGATTCATCTCTGCTCATTAGTTTCCCGCCGACTACTTTGAAACGGGAAAATGCGCCCATGCCCGGAAGAAGACCAGCCTGCGGAAAAAGTATATTTCCGTTAGATTCGTGATTGCGGGATACGAAGACTATAGGGTAATTAAATGTCTGGGAATTTGAAACTTCAGGAACTATAAATACAAACATTAAAGTTATCAGAAGCAATTTTTCAATAGTAAACTTATTCATTCTCAAAAAATTTGGGTTATTCAACTCTTTAATTAACTTAGTTAATTTGAACATCTATTTAAACTAAAAATTAAATATAGTTATTAAAGTTTATTAAAGTATGATTAGATTTGATTTTAAAACCGGATTTAATAAAAAAATTACAATTGATAATACAAATATATTTAATTAAGTTTCAACACATCAATAATAAACAATTCAAAAAATCTTAACTTCTAAAAAATTAAAAATGAAAAATTTATTTTATTTTTTAAGCTTAGTTTTAGCTTTTTTATTCTTACATGGAAATAATATCTTCGCGGATGGATTTAATAGTATACACACTTCTGACGGAGTTTATATCATAGCCGCAGGGAATCAGGGAAAGATATTCCGTTCGTATGACGGCGGAAATACCTGGTCAAGCTACACAGAACAATCTATAAATTTTAAAAGTGTTTTTACATTGGGAAATGATGTCTGGCTTTCAGTTGATAACGGTGATATTTATAAATCTTCGAAAACCACGAATACTTTAACTCAGCATAATACAGGAGTTACCACTTCAATAAACTCGGTCTACTTTATGGATGCAACTAATGGAATGGCATGCGGTGACAATGGGGTGATATTGAAAACATCAAACGGAGGTTCTACATGGACCCCGAGCAGTACAGGAGTTGGCACTGAAAATCTAAACGCAATACATTTTAGAGATGCTCAAAACGGAGTAACAGTTGGGAACAACGGAAAAGTATACATCACCAGTAACGGGGGCTCAAGCTGGACTCCTGATGCTATTGCTACAACAAGGAATTTGCTCGATGTTAAATTTTTCCAGGACGGAATGGCAGTTGTCGGTGAATGGGGAACATTATTTACAAAGCCGGATGGTGCCGGATGGTCACAGGTTTCTACAAGAATTAACACTGATATCAGAGCAATAACGGGTTCATCAGTTAATAATATTCACGTATGTGGTGGCGGTGGATTTATCAGAAATAATATTTCTAATCCATCCTTTCTTAACTTTGAAAAAAATCCAATGCTGGCAAACTTAGTTGACATAATTTATTTCAACAGCAGTTTAGGTTTTGCAGTCAGCAGTCTTAATAATGCAGTAATAAGGACAACCAACGGGGGAACAACCTGGGAAACACCTGTCGGAACTTCAGTAAATATCAGCTGGCAGGCAAAGCCCGGCGTATCAGGCGGTTTCCTTGGAGAGAATTTATGCGTTCATCCCACAGACAGAAATACATTCTTCACTAACTTTTCGGGAAGAACTTATGTCAGCAGGAACCGCGGTGAAACCTGGGCACAGGTAGGAACACAGATTCCGGGCGGAAGTACACCTCACTCTTTTTATGTAAGCCCGCTGGATACAAACATCTGGGTTTGCGCAATAGAAGCTAGCGGCGGAGACAGGATTACAAGAACAACAGATTACGGTCAGACATGGACTACTTCTATTACAAGAGCATTCAGCAGCTATGGTGAGCCGCTTCAAATG
>JBBRTN010000181.1:0-4979 GCA_038244395.1 Ignavibacteria bacterium | reverse complement strand
TTTTATTTTTTAATGCGGTTTCAAAATCAGCATCAGACACACAAACGAATTTATCCGTGAACGGTACAAGATATTGCTCTACAGAAAGCGTAATTATTTTCTTCAGCGCGTTTGGAGAATTAATATAATGTATGCCGTGAATTGTATGAATGACTTTTGTCGAATTATATTTCTTCCGGTAAAACCTTGCATACATGCCTGCAACACCGCCGTGTGAGTGTATTATGTCAATCGAATTTTCTTTTATAATCCTGTCCAGGTCTTTCAAATATTTTGATCTGTAAATTTTTGGCAGCTCAATTTCTTTAAAATTATATCCCTTGTCAGTCGCCAATTTTTTAAACTCGCCTTTTCCCGATGCAGCTATTGTCAGGTTAAAATTTTCTTTATCAATACAGTTTGCCAGAGAAAGGATGTGAGTCTGCCCTCCTCCTATAAATCCGCCGTCAATTAACTCCAGTATTTTTATCATCTGCCTGAAATCCCGAATACCAGTTTTAAAATTCTCAGATTAATTCTTTTTAATGTTGTCAAATACAAAAACGAAAATTTTAAGAATAAATAAATTCTGAGTAAAATGTTATCAAAAAGAGTGTTATGTTTTTTATAATAAATTAACTGAGACTCTTTTGAATAATAATATGAATCACTTTGAAAAAACCGGTTAACTTTCTCACCCTTGAAATGCACAATGCTGCTGAAGGGAAAGAAATAGTTTTTGTATCCTTTGACGCTGAGTCTTTTGCAAATATCTGCATCCTCATAAAATAAAAAATAACTTTCATCAAATCCTCCGGCTTCTTTAAAGACATCTTTTCTTATTATCATTGCCGCGCCGCTGACCCAGTCTGCTTCCTTAATACCAATATAGTTATTTTCTTTTTCGTTGATATAAACTTCGTTTTTCTCACTGAACAGATTTTCTTCTTTCTTGTTTTCCATTTCATTGAGAAAAGTATTTTCTTTCCAGAATGAAAGCTGAAACGTTTTATCTTCGTTACAGAGTTTCATTCCTGCTGCGCCAAAATCTTTGCCGGAAAAACTATCTTCAAAAATTTTAAGGAAATCATTTCCTATGATTGTATCAGCGTTAAGAAAGAATAAATAATCTCCGGAAGAAAGACCGGCCGCCAGATTGTTTGCCTGAGAAAATCCCCTGTTTTCATTATGGATTAATTTTAAATTGTATTCAAATTGTAAATCCGTCAGGTCTTCTTCGGGGGAATTATTAATTAAGATTACTTCAAACGGCTCGGACTTGAAATTTACATATATTGACCGGAGACATTGCTCTACAAAATTCTTCTGGTTGTAATTTATTATTATGATTGAAAACTTCATGATTTTTTTTGATTCTCCAGTACCGGTATTCCGGCTAACCTGCAATACAGCAAAGAAAAAATATTTACAAATCTTTCAGCTGCATTATCACCGTTAAATACTCTGCCGCTGAGCAACTTCAGGACATCCTCATCGCCGAGCTTCTTCAGACTCTTTAGCTTTTTCCTGTTTTGCATAATCCATCGGGGGTTACAAAGCAGCCATAGGTAAGCTTTCACAAGCTGTGAAGCGGAGTATTTGCCGGAAAATACTGAAGCGAAGAGTTTCAGAAAAAAATTAAAAATCAAAACGGGAATATACTTAACAGTAAAACTTCCGGGAAAAAAAATCAGAAAATTAAGAAGCCTGTTTCTCTCCTGATAGAAATAAAGGAAAGATAAATTCCCTGAAGCGCCGCCTCCCTTATGCCTGACTACTGATTTTGAAGTATGCATGATTTTCAATCCCCGGAACTTTACCTTAAAGCTGAGAAAAGTATCTTCAGAGTATGCAAAATATTCATCCGGAAATACTCCGCCCAGCTCATCAACAAGTTTTTTCCTGATTACCAAAGAGCATCCGTTAGCCTGGAAAATTTCGCCCGTCCCGTCTTCATTTATTCCAAATACTTCCATGATATTATGACCAAGCAGATTTATCGTTCCGTTTTTCTCATAATATTTTAAAGATATTCCTTCGGTTATTACCAGAGACTGTGCAATGCCGATGTTGTCATTGCCGGAGATGCATTCAATGAGATTCTTCAGCCAGTCCTTTTCTGCAATGGTGTCACTATTAAGAAGCACTACGTACTCGCCTGAGCAATGTCGGTATCCGAAATTATTTCCTCCTGCGAATCCGAGATTTGTTTCCGTCATAAATACTTTAACCTGTTCGGATGCAAAATTATTTTTCACATATTCAAAACTTCCGTCGGATGAATTGTTATCCACAAATATTATTTCAAAATCATTAAATGACTGATTCAATAATGCTTCGAAGCAATATTTCAAAAATATTTTCCCGTTGAAGTTAACTATAATAACTGATGCTTTGATATATTTAAGGAAATAAAATTTTAATAATTTATTTTAAAATGCTTTCTATGTATTCGGTGCTCACTTTTTTACTTCTCTGTATCTCACCTCTTTTTTTCAGTGATTTCGGAATCCCTGCGAGTCCCTTCAAATAACCCTTGACTGCGGACATGAAAAGGGAAAAGGAATGGCGAGTTAAAAACAAATAGTATCTTTTGATCCTGACTATCATAAAAAAAGGAAGCCCTTTGAGAAAAGTACTCAGTGGATAATTCTTTATTCGCAGTGCAATTAAATTTTTCTCACAAAGCATGGTCTGAAATCCGGTCCTGGAGCCTGTCGTTGCTCCGCGCTTGTGGTAACAGACTGCGCGTGGATTGTAAAAACATTTGTATCCGGCAAGCTGCATCCGGAAACTGAAATCAACGTCCTCATAATATGCAAAAAAATCCTCATCAAAATATCCGACCTTCTTAAAAATTTCCGAACGGTACAATGCAGCACCTGCGCATGCTCCAAAGATGTATTCTTCCTTTTCATACTGACCGTTGTCAGGCTCTTCAAAGCCCCTTGCATACGGCGAGCCCCTGCTTTTTATAAAGTCACCGGCATCATCAATAATCTTTCTGTCAAAGTAATTCAGCATTTTCCCGGCGACACTTCCCACATCTTTCTCTTTGAAACCGGAAAGCATCTCGTTCAGAAAATCCTGGTCACACTCCGTGTCATTATTGAGAAGCAAAATAAATTCAGTATCACAGATTTTTATTCCTTCATTCACCGCCTTTGCAAAACCCGTATTATAATTAAGCTTAACTATTTTAACTTCAGGATAATTTTGCATGGTGAATTTTACCGAGTCATCCGATGAGTTATTGTCGACGAGGACTATAATGTAATCTTTTTGGCTTTGATTTTTCAGGGAATCAAAACACGCCTTGAGGTGCACCAGTCCGTTATAATTGGGAATGACAATTGAAATCAAATGAGTCAATATATTTTTTTAAATTCTTCCGTGAAGTAAGTATGCTTCCTGATTCTGTAGCCGTCTTCTTTTCCAAATAATTTTTTTACCGATTCCATTGAAAGAATGAAACGTGAATTTAATACTGCAAGAAATTTTAATACAGCCGTTCTTGCAGTGCCGTAATTTTTACCGAAGAAAGTAATCATGCTCAGTATAAATCTTCCGTGAAGCCAGTAATCATCGGATACCTTGAAACTTTCTCCGCCCAGATGCTTTACCGATAATGATGTATCAATTGCCAGTTTATATTTTTTATTAATCCGGTAACTCAGGTCAACATCTTCAAAAAACAATTCATAGTCTTCATCCATCTTATTTACTTCTTCAAATACATTTCTCCCGGTAAAAAAAAATGCGCATGGAATCTGTACTACAGGCACGATACTATCAGTCTTAAATTCAGAATCGCTTATGTGAAGATATTTTGCAGTAAGTAAGCTAGACTTTTCAAATAATTTAGTAAAAAAAGAATAGAAGAATATAAATTGCAAAAGACCCGGGTATTTTTGAAAATATCTTCCCTGGAATTTCCCGTCATTACCCAGCAGTAAAGGAGTTACGGCTCCAAGGGAGGTTCCTGATTTCATATCTGAGACAAGCTTCATCAACAGTGGTTGGGTAAAAATTATATCGGGATTCATAATTAAAATAAATTCGCCTTTAGAAAATTCAAAGCCTTTATTATTTGCCGCGGAGAAACTTGTTTTCTTATCCAGATATACGGGGTAAATTTTTTCATACCGGCTTGATAAATTTTCTATAATGGATTTCGAATCGTCAGCCGAAAAGTTATCTACAATTATTATTTCAAATGGTATTTCCTTTTCGAATTTATATACGGATTCAATGCATTCATTCAGAATTTTCCCGGTGTTGTAATTTACGATTATAATTGATATCAGCAAATCTAATTTTTTTGAATGTGTTTAATCTGATTTAATCTACTTTAATCCGATTTTTTATTTGCGTATTCACGTAACTTTAAAGCAAATCTGTTAATGCTGAACATCCTCCTCAGCTTTGCCTTAAACTCATAAATTCCCGGATTGCCTCTTTTAAAATCCATGTGCTTGTTATCGAAAACAGTTTTGAAATCTTTGTTATGAAATTCTCCGGTCGCATGATAGACTTTCACGCCGGATAAAATACCGTAACGCAGTCCGCTGTTAATTATCCTGTTAAGATAATCACCGTCTTCAGGATAGAATATTCTGTCATCAAACGTCACAAGCTTACCTATTTTTTTATACACCTCTCTAGAAATCATAAAGCACCAGCCGCCTGTCGGTCCGACCTCAAGAACAATATTCCCGTTCCCATAAATCTCCTTAGTATACATTCCGGGCGGATGCTTGGCGCCGTTGGTAGTTTCATCCTGCACGACATCTGTTGCAAGATAACCGATTCCCGGAATTGATTTATAAGCCGACACCATTTTTTTTACCAAGTCTTAATGGTGATAAAACTGTCAATAAGTAAAGCCCCCCGCTATGCGTAGAGTTCCTCACAAAACCGCAACAGCTTCACCGATTGCCGAATAAAGAATAGAATGCTGAAACGCTGTCCTGAGTTTGCAAACTCAGGACTTGTCTTCA
>JBBRTN010000180.1:0-5005 GCA_038244395.1 Ignavibacteria bacterium | reverse complement strand
AGAGGTTCGCCTCCTGTCTTACTCCAGGTTAAGATTGAATTAAAATGTTTTGCAGCGAGATAATACATTCCTGTTGGCGCATCAGAGAAATTAAACAAACCCGAAAAAGTTACTGAATCTATTTTGCTCTTTGTAGAATCCCTTAGCCTGTAAGGTGAAGCTGCATCTCTTAAATAAAGTGTTACCGTGTCATTTCTGCTGAGCCTGTTTGTTGCAGTGTTGTACATTCCTTCAATCAAAGTTGTGAGATTTATATTTATCAACGGCGCATTAGCTTCATTGCATATCCATGCACCTCCGTTAGCGCTGCCGCTTACTCCGGCAAATAATTTAAGTGATGAATTGTAATTTATTGATATGATGGGAGTTGCGGATAAAGTAAAATTAAAATTGCTGAAGGACAGACCGTTATTGGATGAGTGGAATACGCCTCCGTTACCGGAAGTAAAAAAGTCTCCTGATAAACTGTATGTAATTCCTCTCTGTGAAGGAGGGCCGTTGCTGACAGTTGTCCAGGTTAATCCTTTGTTTGTTGATTTGTCGAAGTTATACGGCGATGTTGTCGTTATCATATAAAGAATTCCGTCGGGAGTCTGGATAAGGTTGTACCCGTTCTTTCCCGGATTTAAATTTCCGCTGAAGGTCAGTCCGTTATTCGTAGACCTGTAAAATCCAACGTTTGAAGCGCCTGTTACTCCGACATAAACAATATTTGAGCTGTCAATATCAACGAGTACAGGAAGACAGTTAAGGCTGCTCAAAGCAGTCTCAGAGAAGGATGCGCCGTTGTCAGTACTTCTGAAAAATCCCATTGATGTATTAATGAAAATATAATTGCTGCTTCCGCATTCCACGCCCTGAACATTTTTATTATTAAACGCGGAAGAAGGAATCAGTGTAAAATTTGATCCGCCATTTGTAGCTTTTAATAAGCCGTTTGAATAGTTAGCTACATACATAGTTCCCTGTGCATCAAATGCAAAGTCCCACATTGTCTGCCCGCTGCCGATAAAAATTGTATCCCACGAACTTCCTCCGTTAGTAGTTTTCCAGACTCTTGAGTTTGAGCCCGTCAATCCTCCTGCAAAAACATTTCCATGATTGTCCTGTGCAAAAGACCAGATGCTTCTGCTGTTAAGCGATTGTGTCCATGTTTGTGAAAAAGAAATGTTAGCTGCTAAAAATAAAATTGAGAAAAGAGTAATGAAATTTTTCATGTTATTTTTAAATTTAATTAAAAAAAAATTGCGCGGCATATTTTTTTTGTCAAAAAAGAATTGTTATGAAGCTGTATTTTTTAAAATAAAATACTCAAAACATTTAAATATATAAATACTTTTAAAATTTTAAGAATGTAACTTTCTATTATTCACAATTCACTATTCACTATTTTGTTTCTACCGTTTTATTTTTTGCCATCTGTTATTAAAAATATATTTTGTACAAAATTACTTTCTGCAGATCTTCAGATGAAAATGATTTCGCGGATTTAATAATTATTATTAAAGTGTTCCCAATATCGCGCGTGCTATGTAATCCGCAGGAGAAAGCTCTTCCTTATTGTGCATCATATTTGCCAGAACTATTATCGTCATATCTTTTTCGGGAATGTAAGCCATGAAACTGTTGAAGCCCGGTACTTCACCGCAATGTCCGTAAGCTCCTCCGAAATCCTCTAACCCAAATCCGTATTTTATTGCCCGGTCTTTCCATGTACCGAATGTAAGATAGAGATCACGTCCCCATGTCATTCTTATTTCCTGTGAAGATGGGCTCACGAGCTTTCCTGTTATGAGCGGCTTTGCGTATTTATAAAGGTCATTCATTGTCGAAACCATTGCGCCGGATGCCCATGTCCAGGCGGGATCAAAGCCGGTTACATCAACAGGTTTATCGGGTGACGCATCAGCATACATATAGCCATAAGCATGAGGATCCGGAATTTCCGGCGTCATCGCGAATATAGTCGAAGTCATTTCAAGAGGATCCAGTATTCTTCTTTTTATTTCTGATGCGATGTCATTGCCGGTGATCTTTTCGATTATCACTCCAAGGATCATGAAATTAGTATTCGAATAATAAACTCCTTTGCCGGTTGGGAAGTATGGCGGGTTCTTTGCCGCGACTTCAATAAGCTGTTCAGGTGTGAGCGGTTTATCGAAATTTTTAAGCGATTCTTCTTCAAACATTTTATCATCCGAATATTCAAAAATGCCGCTTGTCATGTTGCCGAGCTCCTCAATTGTAATGTTATCGCCGTTAGGATAGCCCGGTAAGTATTTCGATATTGCGTCACTCATGTCTAATTTTCCTTCATCACGCAGCTGAAGAATGACCGTTCCTGTAAAAGTTTTTGTAATGCTCGCAATACGGAATCTGTCATCTGCTGTAATCGGAGTTTTCTTTTCTATATCACCGTATCCAAGCGAAATAATGTAAGAAGTGTTTTCACCAATCCAGATTCCTGCGATGATCCCCGGAACTTTGAGTTCATTGAATGCCTGTGTTATAATCGGAGCGAATTTATTTTCGAGTGAGTCATTTGAGTCATTAGAGAATCCGGAGTACTTATAATTTGCTGCTGCAGAAACGGAGCTATCAGTGATGATGATCAGAAAAAGTAATATGAAATATTTTTTCATTGATGAATCGTTTTATTTTGGATGAAAGAAATTACAAAAAAGAATTTGGTTTTGCGATGGAAACAGGTAGATATTAATTTGGAATTATTCACATCCGTCTAAAACGTTTTGTTTAATGTTTTAAAAGCAATTGCTAAATGTCCTCGCATATCTTTCCAATTCTTATAAAATAAGCCGGAAGAATCTTAATCTCCCGGCTCACTGTATATTTACAATTATTATTTGAAATTTATTATTTGATAAGAGTCATCTTCTTCGTTGATACAAAACATCCCTCATTAATAGAGTAAAAATAAATACCACTCGGAGACCGATTGCATCTGCCATTGGTATCAGGACTTCTCTCGACGCCAACTAATCACTATTTCAAAAGCATCATTCGTTTCGTTTGTTTGAAATTTCCTGCAGAAGCGCTAACATTTAGCTCGTAAAAATAAACGCCGCTCGAAAAACCTTCTCCATTCCATTGGACATTATAACTACCCGGTGAAAGATGTTCACTAACCAGTGTCGCAATTTCTTTTCCCTGAATATCATAAATTTTCAAAGTGACAAAACCCAATTGTGATATTCCAAATCTCAGATTGGTTGTCGGGTTAAATGGATTTGGATAATTCTGCTGCAGATCAAACTTGCTGGGAACTTCAGTATTTATATTTTGAACTGATACGATATTATTATCTCCGTATACTCCATTGTGCCTCACATTAAATTGAAAAACAGGATTTACTATTTTGGATGCGTCATAGCTTACTCCCGCATTCCAAATATAAACACTCGTCTGATTGCTGCCGAATAAAGTAATTCCTGCACCGACCATATCAAGTATTCCGTCATTATTCAGATCGGCAAGACAAGGCATATTAAAGATCGTAGTTCCCGAAGTCGGAATGTCCCAGCCCTGTAGCGGTGTGCCGTCATTATTAAAAGCGAGATATTTTCCCATATTATTGGTCTGCGTATTATCATCAATTATAAGTTCGAGCTTGCCGTCACCGTCAATATCTCCGAGCGCTACCTGATTATTTACCGCATTTACGGGTCCGATAGGAAATCCGTTTAACACATCTCCGTTTTTATCCCAGCCGTAGACATGATCAACATCCGCACCTCCGATCTGATCTCCGACTACTATATCCAGAATATTATCATCATTAACATAACCTAAAACAGGAGGACCATAAATCCAGTATGTTGTGCTTTTTGGCCAGTTAGGTAAAACTGTTCCGTCATTTTTTAATATATAAACAAATCCAAGACCGGCGCCTCCTGACTGATGCGAACCGAAAATAATTTCCCTGTTGTTATCTCCATCAATGTCTGCAAGCACCGGAGACGAATAAGAATTCACATCACCGTTTGGCATCATAAAAGGAAATCCGGTCAGAAGATTTCCGTTTCTATCCCAAGCATAAAGGCTTGTATAAGATTCGGAAATTATTTCCGGAATACCGTCACCTGTAATATCGCCCACAGCAGAGCTTGAAGCCGGGACATGGTTTATAGCCTGAGGCCAGCCGGGATATACAGTGCCGTCTCCTTTAAAAACATATACTTGACCGGCAGACGAAAGTCTTTTGTTAGTGATAATTTCAAGACTGCCGTTCATATCAAGATCACAAAGAACAACTGAACGTGAAGAGCCGCCGTTATTGATCGGAAAACCGGTTACAGGTGTTCCGTCTTTTTCAAAAGCATAAAGAATTCCTAAGACTCCTGTTACATTGGCAGTGCCGATAACGATCTCAGCTTCTCCGTCGCCGTCAATATCTCCGTAAGCAGGAGCTCCCTGCACATTGTATGAAAGAGTTTTCGGCCACCCAGGAACATTGCTGCCGTCAAGATTCCATGCCTGAATTGTTGTCCCGATACCATATACTATTTCCATTTCACTGTCAGTATCCATCTGGCAATAAATCCCGCCTTCTACTGATTGACCGTTTACAACTTTTGGAAATCCGGGAAATACAGGTAATGAGTCGGCATCAAATACTTTTTTTATCGGATAATTTTCGTCTCCTTCCAGTATTAAAACTTTATTCATAACATCAGGAATCATAATATGCCTGTGATTGACTGAAGTATTTCCAGGGTTCAGATATGTTTCGCCACTAAAAGCTGTGGAGCTGTAAGTCAGTAAGAAAATTAAAATAAAATTTTTCATGATCAATTTATCGTTTTAATTAATACAAAAAGCATTTAGAATTAACTTAACAAAATATGAAAGAATTTAAACTATAAATTTATGTCGTTGAAAAAGTAAAGATTATTTTTTACTTCAATGCTGTCAGGGAAAAATAAATTTCATTCAAATTTTATTTTCATCAACATCTCTAAGCAATTCGTAAAATCTTCTCCATCTT
>JBBRTN010000179.1:0-5027 GCA_038244395.1 Ignavibacteria bacterium | reverse complement strand
ATTCGTCTTCATATGAAAAAAATCTGGTCCGACAATCAGGATGGCAAATGGATTTATGCAGAAATGACGGCTGCGGAAAATCCGGATAAACCTTACACACAAAGAGTTTACCATATTACTCAAACAGGAAATAATTCTTTTGAGAGCTCAGTATTTAAGCTTAGTAACTCTTTAAGATTTGCAGGCGAATGGAAAAATGAAAACCCTCTTTCATCATTAACTCCGGATTCATTGAAAGGGCTTGAGGGCTGTGATGTTTATTTCACATTAGTTAACGATACTGTTTTTCAGGGAAGCACACGTGACACCGGTTGTCCCGGAGGAAGAAGCGATGCGAAATATGTAACATCAGAAGTCAGCATTACAAAAAATGAAATTATAAGATGGGACAGGGGCTTTGATGAAAACGGGAAGCAGTTATGGGGACCCGAAAAAGGTGGGTATGTATTTAAGAGAATTGACGAGTAGAATATTTGAAATAAGAATTCAGACTTTTAAAAAGTATCTGTAATGAAATTCACATATGTACCTCCGCCGTTTGGACCTAAGTTATTAAGCCTCCACGCAAATTCAATTCTGAAAATATCCAGTATTCTACTAATGCCAAAACCTGCTTCCATATAAACGCCGTGAGTTTGAGTAAAGCTTTTATAAGAAGCGAGATTGTAATTTGCATCGCTGATAAAACTTCTTCCCATACTGAAAATTCCTATCAGGTTAAAATTATTTATGACAGGGATCTTTGCCCAGAAAAGCTTGCCGAAATTATTTTCAAACTTAAAATAAAATAATCTGTCACCGAGAAATTCCTGATAGTGCAATGCAATGAATGCAAGCTCATTGTCAATGGTCCCTGTATTAGCCTGGAAATATGAGAGTGACTGAAACGGAATCTGCCCGTTGCCTGCTTCGTAACCGTAAAGGTATTTGAAATTTAACAGGCTGTTGATATAATTTTTTCCTGTCAGTACGGCGGAATATTTTCTGTATTCATAAGTACTGTTAAGATCCTTACCGGAATATTTGAAGCCAAGATATAATTCAGGATAGTCTGTAATCTTAAATCTTGATATGTCGCCGTCGCCCCAGTCAATGCCCCGGAACAGGTTCGGATTGATTCTTACATTAACTCCGATGACGCGCTGAAACGCATCGTTTATTTCCGGGTTCGGCTTGAACGGTTCATCTTTTTTCCTGAAACTGAAATTTGTATTTGTATAGGCAGTAGTTTGTTTTTCTGACCTGAAGTTTAATCCGAGTCCGAACTGCGGAATAAAATTATATCTTAATGAAAGATAATATCCAAGTGAGTAGAAGTAATCCAGATGATCAAGCTTGCCAAACAATGAAGTAAGAGTATTATAAAATTGCGAAATTCCCAGAAAGTCCGGATAAGAAAGAGGTTGTAAATTTTGATATGCGGTTGCATTGAAGACTAAACGTTTATCACTAAGAAATCTCTGCGTATAGCTGAGTTCATATTTTGATTTCTTATCAGAAAAACCGTAGCCGAAGTAACCCTCTGCGTTGACCCTGTTGAGCTTACCTCTGTAATTCAGATTGAACTCAAGAGCGCTTCCTTCAACACGGTTAAAATGATAATAGTCAAAGACGCGGGATGATAAGTGTTTTCCGTAATTCAGAGAGATTAATCCGAAGCTCAGCTCTTTACTTTTTTTTGCATCTTCAATTTCAATCTGCTTGTATGCTTTCTTCTCTTCGTTAGTATTTTTTATCAGCTGGTTCTTTGCCCAGTAAGCGGAATCTTTTTTCGAATCGGGCATTATTTTTACCACGATGTCATTAAAAGTCCCGGCAGGCGCTTTTTTATTCAGCTTATAATCCGAAACAATTGTAAATACCTCCGCATTGAATTTTATTACTCCGGCAAAAGTCCCACTTGCAAAAATCTCAACATCAGTAGGCATCCAGTATAAACTGCCTTTATCTTTTTTCTCTGTGAAAGGGGAAAATTTTTGTTTAAAATTTATTTTATCAATTGCCAGTGGTTTCGCGGCTTCATTAGTGCTCAGGTCCACGCGCATTAAAGAATACAAACTGTCTGCAATATAAATTATCCCGTTAAGCAGAGGCCTGTTTTCAGTGGTGTTGATGACCTGAATTTTATATATCAGAGTGGAATCCATTGAAGTCGTCCCTATGAGTTTGAAATCGTAATTATCAAATGCATTATCCGAAAGCGGTGTAGGAATCTTGAAGTCGCCGAAATCAATTTTCTCATCATAGAAATTTACTATAAGCGGCAATGCAAACCCTCTCGTAATATTCGCGGTTTCTTTTTTCGAAGTGACAATCTGCTTTTCGAGATCGGGTTTTTTGAAATAACCTTTAGTCTGCGATTCGAGAATTCCGAAAATGCCGAGCTTGTTTTCTCCGAGAGAATCTTTGGCAATTTCTTTCTTAGGGATTTCACTTTGGTTTGAGCGGATTACGAATTTAGAATATGCATCATACTCATATTCGTTAAGATTTTCTTTAAATTGTTTTTTATACTTTATTGCCTTCCTTATGATTTCATAAGCCGGGTCTTCGCCATAGACATCAATTGATTCTGTCATTAATTCTGACGGAGTAAGGAAAATATTTCTTTGTGCATCCTTGTCTTCGAGATAAAAATAGGATGTGTCAGTGTAATACCCGATGTAAGAGAAAATGAGCTTGCTGCCTCCGGGTTTTAAACGGATAAAAAATTTTCCGCCCTGGTCGGCAGTAGTGCCGTATGAGGTATCGGCAACTTTAACAGTCACAAACTCAAGAGGTTTGTTAGTTTTAGCATCCGAGACTGTTCCGCTGATTTCATAAGTCTGGGAATAAATATTACCTGCCAATGCAAAAACTAAAAACAGAAACTGAATGAATTTTAATCTCATATTTTCTTAAATGAAGAGCATATTAAAATTAGTTTTTTTATAAAAGACTTAAGTGTTATTTCTTGCGGACATCATTATTTTATTATAATAATTTTATGACTATCAGTTTCTTGTCTTCAATTTTATAAATTTCATCGTAGTCAAAGTTAATGACTTCAACATTCATTTTATATCTCAATTTCTTTAACCCTACCAGTTCATTCTCAATGTCGCCTCCTTTAATACAGATCATTTCGCCTTCCTTGCGGAGAAAATTATTTCCCCAGACGAATAAATTATCCAGCGACGAAACAGCTTTTGAAATAACGCAGTCAAATTTATTTCTGAATTCCGGATTAAGAGAAACTTCCTCAGCGCGTCCGCAGACCGCTTCAATATTTTTTAAAGTCATCTTTTGAATAATATCATTCAATACATTTACTTTCTTTTGAATCGAATCTACAAGCAGGACTTTTAAATCCGGAAACAATATCTTAAGCGGAATCCCCGGAAACCCGCCGCCCGTACCGATATCGGCAAGAGATTTTATATTATTGAAATTATATTTTGCAAGGAAGAAAATGGAATTCAGAATATGGTCTTCAATTGATTCGGATTTACGTGACATAAGGTTAATTTTTTTATTCCATTCCAGAAGGAGATTTTCATAGAAGATAAATTCTTCCAGATACTTTTCAGGATCAAGCTGAAGCCGTGAAGAAAGAAATTGTTTAAGCAGATTCATTTAATTCATTCATAAAAAAGAATTTTGTAAATATAATTAGGAAGAGCTTCAGATAAAATATAGAAATGGGATAGGATACTTTTAATATTAATTTCTAACCGCCAAGCTTTCCGTGTAGTTTTAAATTAAATTAAAATGAAGTGAAGTATAATGCAGGGTTCAGCGGAACATAATCCCGAAAAGTAAATTTTGAGTTGCATAGTAACTCTTAAAATACTTGTCGGGATTTTTTTTAAAATTAATATGAACTTGCTATCTAAAAATTATTTAATTAATACCATTCTTTTTGTAAGAACAAAATCAGCTGCTTCAATTCTATAAAAATAAACTCCGCTCGCGAGATTACTTCCATTGAAGTCAACCGTATATTTTCCTGCAATTTTATATTCATTATTAACAAGCCGTATCACTTCTCTTCCAAGCAAATCATATACAATTAGTTTTACTTTACTGTCAATCGGCAAATCAAAACTTATTTTCGTTTTCGGATTAAATGGATTCGGATAATTTTGAGACAAATTATATTGAGTTGGCAGAAGGTCTTGATTCGCGTCCTTTCCAACCTGTATATTTTCCGGATTTAATATTAGTTTCAAATCTGCAAACATACGTTTCTCTTTTTGTTCTTTGGTTAAATTCTTACTTGAGTAAATGTTTTGTTTAGACCTTTCGATAAGTTTATCTTCGTTTACATTTAAGTCTCTGATATTATATCCTTCTTTTGTTATTCTGGTTTTCTTTTCATTTGCGGTTTTTTTGTATCCATCCTTGAGTCGTTTTCTAATCGGATCTTTATCCATAAGCTCATCAAGTTTTTGCATTCGTCTTTGAATATCGAATTCAGATACTTCAGATATCTCATTCACTTCTGATTCAATCAGTATATCATTGGTATTTTCTAATTCGTAGTTACCTTTTTCTCCACCTCCCATTCCGTTTAGAAGATTTTCAATATTGGTATATTCCCATGAAGCAAAAAGTCGTCTCTCCGCATCAGGATGATAAAGTGCAATGAATTCATATCCTGAAAGGGCAATGTCGTAATCTTTCATTCTCGTCTCGCACATGAGTGTATAGTTATAAGCATTATCCTCAAATTCCTCACTGTAATTTCCTGAATTAATTTTTGCCTCGAGGTATTGCTTCAGGTCGCCATACAAAACATCTATTGTAGTTTGATTTTCCGATGTATCTAAATTATAATAGCAAGTATAAATAGATTTTACTGCATCAAATGAGTACTCACTTTCCGGATAATTGTCGATAAGTCCTTTGAGTTCAGTTATCGCATCTGAATAATTTCCTGATTCTGATAAAGCATATGCAGCCGAACTCAGACTTTCATCTCCGGGTAAAATATCGGTTGAATCATAATCACTTACAAACATAGTATCGTATGATCCAAATCCCAT
>JBBRTN010000178.1:0-5031 GCA_038244395.1 Ignavibacteria bacterium | reverse complement strand
AAGAATAAATAAATAAATAAATAATCAGTATTCATTAATTTATACACATTGTAAAGTTTGCAGGCAGTAATAATGGCAGGCGGTTTTGGAACGAGGTTAAGACCTTTGACCAATAACATACCGAAGCCTATGGTTCCCATAGTCAATAAACCAATACTCGAACACATAATAAATCTTTTGAAGTTACATTCCATAAAAGATTACGTTATGCTGCTTTACTATATGCCGGACACTATAAAGGATTATTTCAAAGACGGAAAGAACTTCGGTGTAAAAATAAAATATGTCATACCTGACCAGGATTATGGAACTGCAGGCGCTGTAAAGTTTTCAGAGAAATACATCAAAGATAAATTCATCGTAATAAGCGGTGATGTCCTTACTGATTTTAATCTTTCTGATATAAAAGCTTTTCACGAAAAGAAAAAAACTCTTGCCACACTTTCATTATACAGTTCAAAAAATCCTCTTCAGTACGGAATCGTTTTAACAAATGAGCAGCAGCGGATTGTAAGATTTCTGGAGAAGCCTTCCTCTTCGGAAATATTTTCGGATACAATTAATACAGGAATTTATTTTTTCAATAAGGCGATCTTCAGCTACATTCCTCAGGGAGAAAATTTTGATTTTTCAAAGGATCTTTTTCCACTGATGTTAAAAAGCGGCATTCCGATTTTTGGCTATAAGTCTAAGGGATACTGGCGGGACGTAGGAAATCTTGAAGAATATATGGATGCCAATATGGATACTCTGAAAGGAAAGCTAAGCTACATACAAGGTTCCGGTAAAAAGGGAAACTTCATAAGTAAGAAGGCAAACATTGACAGCTCGGCTCTGATAGAAAACAGTATTCTCGGTGACAATGTGGTTGTTGAAAAAGATGCAGTGATAAAAAATTCAGTGTTATGGGAGAACGTAAGAGTCGGCAGCGGAGCAAGACTTCTGTATGACGTTGCCGGAAGAAACTGCTTCATCGGACAGGGGACGAGAATTAATGATTATGTTTTTATCGGTGACAATTGCAACATAGGTAAAAATGTTTTTATAAGCTCGGGCATAAAGATATGGGATAATAAACAGATTGAAAATAATGATAAGATAACGCGGAGCCTGATATATGATGACAGATTTTTCAGTGATCTGTTTACCGATTCGAGAATAACCGGACTTTCCAATCTCCAGATAAATCCTGAATTTGGAGCAAAGCTCGGTTCTGTATACGGAGCTTCGGTAGGTCAGGGAAATAATATAATCATAGCGCGTGACAGCGATTATATTTCAAATATGATCAAGCGTTCGATCTCGAGCGGACTGATGTCGGCAGGCGTAAATGTAATAGATTCACAGGTAATACCTATTCCGATTGTAAGATATGAGCTGATGAGCGGTGAGGGCGCAGGCGGAATTTTTGTAAGAAAATCTCCGTTCGATAGAAGGGCTTCCGATATTATTTTCTTTGATAAAGACGGTAAAGACCTGTCAGGAAATAAGACAAAATCCATTGAAAGATTATTTTTCAGCGAAGAGTATAAGCGTGCAGATTATAATAACGTCGGATCATTTAAGTATCAGGAAAGAACCAATGAAAAGTATAAGAAACATTTCTTAAACTGCCTTGACCTTCAGGCAATAAAAAAGAAAAAGTTCAAAGTGGTAATTGATTATTCATACGGAATCGCCTCCACTATTTTTCCGAACATTCTGGGAGAATTTAACTGTGATGTTGTTTCATTGTCTGCACATCTTGATTCGGATAAGCTGACACGCTCTGTAGAAGAACTGAGAAGCTCACTGAATCATTTCTCATATGTTGTAAAATCACTTCACTATGACATAGGATTTATGATTGATGCAGGCGGAGAGAAGATATGGCTTTCAACTGCAGAAGGCAAAGAGCTTGACGGCGACAGGTTCCTGGTGCTTGTTTTGAAAATGTTTCTGCTTGTGACGGAAAACGTAAAGAAGATTGCAGTGCCGGTGCAGGCGACGAATGAAGTGGACATTGTTGCAGGAGAATTTGGAGTGGAAGTTGTCAGGGTTAAAGACACGCACTATTCGATGATGATGGCATGTGAAGATAAGGATGTAAAGTTTGTCGGAGGGGTAAGAGGAGGATTTTTGTTCCCGGAATTTCTTTATGCAACGGACGGAATGTTTTCAGTGGCAAAAATAATTGAACTTATTGCAAAGAGTAATCAGTCAATTGACGAACTCGATGCAAATACTCCGGGATTATTTATGATAAAAGAAAATATAAATTGTTCAAAGGAAGAGAAGGGCAGCATAATGAGAAAATTTATGGAGGATACAGTTCAGTACCGTCAGGAGCTTATTGACGGAGTGAAAGTATTTATTCAGAATGACTCCATCGTGCTGTGCATGCCTGATAAAGACAGAAATTTAGTACATCTGAATGTAGAAACGACTTCGGAAAAGAAGTCAATAAAATTGTTAAAGGAATTTAAAGCAAAGATAGAAGGCTATATAAAGAATGTATAACTTATGAGAGAAAGAATTTTATTGAGCTGCAGCTTCAAGACATTAGATTTTCAAATTAATTTTTAAAAACCCTGAAATGAAAATTAGCGATATATTAAACGAGAAAATAATTTCAACTGACCTTGAGTGTACAGATAAGGATGACGCCATCAATAAAATGGTAGACCTTGCAAGCAAATCGGGATTAATGCTGAATATTGAGAAAGTGAGACAATGTGTATTTGACAGGGAAAAACTGGTTTCCACAGGCGTAGGAAAAGGATTTGCAATCCCGCACGGAAAGACGGATGAAATCAAGGATATTGTTGCGGCATTTGCAGTTTTAAAGAACCCGATTGATTTTGATTCGATTGATTTAGAGCCTGTTAAATTTATTTTTCTGATAGTAGGTAAGGAAAGCCTTCTCAATGCACATATAAAACTTCTCAGCAGAATTTCGCGGCTGATGAATAAAGATGATTTCAGGGATAAACTTTCTGAAGCAAAAAACCCGGAAGAAGTTTTAAATCTGTTTAAAGAAGAAGAACAGCTTTATTTTGATAATTGATAACTGATAATAATTTAATTGAGATTTTAGCGATAGTTAACCATAGTTAAATGAAACCCTGACCATCTTACATTTCCTGAAAGACTGCAGCAGCAAAACTACTCCTGAAAATAATTTGTGACTAACCACTAAAAAAAGAAAATGCTGAACCCGTTAAATTATTTCATCACCTTCGAAAGACCCTGGACACATTATTGCGAAGTGGAGATTTCCATTCTCAATCCGGACCGTGACACATTGATTTTTTCAATGCCAGTCTGGACTCCCGGCTCATATCTTATAAGAGAGTTCGCCAGGAACGTCGAAAATGTATATGCAGAAAACGGGAAAGGCGAAAGACTTCTTACGGAAAAAATCAATAAGAATTCCTGGGAAGTCAAATCAAAAAATCAAAGTGAAATAAAATTCAGATACAGGGTTTACTGCAATGAATTTACTGTAAGGACTTGTGATATTAACAGCGAGCATGCATTCCTCAGCAATGCGGGAGTCTTTATGTTTGTCAGAGGATTTGAAAATAAAAAATGCCTGCTGACTATTAATCTGCCGGGTGACTGGAAGAAAATTTCAACGGGCTTGACGAAAGAAAAAGAAAATATTTATTCAGCAGAAAATTATGATATCTTAATTGATTCCCCGATAGAAGCAGGAAATCAGAACGTTCTCGAATTTGAAATCTCCGGAATAAAACATTTCATCTGCCTTTCCGGAAAAGGAAATTATAACGAGGATGTGATAAAGACTGATTTCAAAAAGATTGCTGAAGAGGAAATAAAATTGCTTGGAGGTGGCATTCCATATACGGAATATACTTTTATCATTCATCTTGTGGAAAAAGGAGGAGGCGGACTTGAACATTTGAATTCATTTGTTGCGCAGTTCAGCAGATGGAATTTCAATGATGAAAAGCTTTATAAAAATTTTCTTGGTCTTGTGTCGCACGAGTTTTTTCATTTATGGAATGTAAAGAGAATTCGTCCTGCTGCTCTCGGACCTTTTAACTATGACAGTGAAAATTATACAAAGAGCTTGTGGGTTGCCGAAGGATGGACGAGCTTTTATGACAACCTGATACTGCGAAGATGCGGCATACTGGATAACAGGGAATATTTTGAGTTTCTTGATACGGAGGTGAATGACATAATGAGATTCAGCGGAAGGTTTGAGCAGTCGCTTGCTGAATCCAGCTTTGATACATGGATAAAATTTTACAGGAAGGATGAGAATTATAATAACTCGCAGGTTTCATATTACACGAAAGGCTCGCTTGCGGCACTTATGCTTGACATAGAAATAATCAAAAGCACGAATGCAGCAAAGTCACTCGATGACGCACTCAGGATGTTATTTGAAGATTTCAAGAGAGATAATTCCTCAGGGTATACTGAGGACAGGGTAAAAGAGGTCTGTGAAATTGTAAGCGGCAGGAGCCTGGATGAATTCTGGAAAAAATATATTTACGGAGTAGATGAGATTCCTCTTGAAAATTATCTAGGTGAGTGTGGACTGGAGCTGATTAATGAAAATGATTCTGAGAATGCATCACTGGATATTGAGGTTAAGTCCGAAAGCGGAAAGTTAATGGTTACCAAGGTTTATGCAGGGGGGTCGGCATATGAATCCGGAGTAAATTTTAATGACGAGATTATTGCAGTCAATGGAATCCGGGCAGATTCAAATTTGCTCGATACATTGTTAAAAGATTTTTCTGCCGATGATAATATAAATCTCCTGTTAAGCCGAAAAGGAATAATAAGGGAAACGGAAGTAAACCTGTTAAGATCACTGCCGAAATATAAAATAAACGAGAAGGAATCCAAGACAACCGAAGAGCAGAGATTTTTGGATAAATGGTTAAATGGCTGAAGGGATGATTATCATTTATAATATTAAATTTTAATTCGAAATAAATTTTTTAAAATGTTTTTAAAATAATCTGTATGAAATTTCTGATTCTGTTTTTTTTATTTTCCATTATGATTTTT
>JBBRTN010000177.1:0-5031 GCA_038244395.1 Ignavibacteria bacterium | reverse complement strand
GAGTTTGAAAAGACAATTGATATACTTCAATATGTGGGGAAAAATAAATCCGGATTTAAATTAATAGGCTTTGCTCTTGAAACTGAAAACGGGTTGGAAAATGCCAGGAAAAAGCTGAAGAATAAAAATCTTGACATGATAGTACTGAATGATCCAAATGTAAAAGGAGCAGGCTTTGGAGCGGATACAAACGTGGTTACATTTATTGACAGAAAAAAAGCAGAAGAGCTTCCGTTGATGACCAAATACGAAGTAGGCAATGCAATTCTGGACAGATATTTAAAAATGAAATGAGCAGCGGAAAAAATAAAATATTAGAAGACACTATTAATTACCTGAAGTTTTATCAGGAGCATTCATCATATACTGTCTATAAGAATGAAATAAATATTTCTGATTTCTCATCAGGAATATTTGAAAAGGAAAGAGTAAAAGTAAATCTAAAGCCAAAAGAAAAATCCAAACCCGGAGAAGTACTTGCCGTTTCACAAAACATTATTAAAAATGATAAGGAAATTTTTGTTAAAGAAACTTTTGCTAATGCAATGCCTCCGAAAGAAGGCCGGGAAGAAGGCTGGATGGAATGCAGCAATCTTGATTCTTTCGCTGAGGCAATTAAAGACTGTCCGAAATGCAGACTTCTTGCTGAGACAAGAAAGCAGGTGGTATTCGGAACAGGCAATCCTAATGCGGACGTCGTCGTAGTCGGAGAAGCTCCCGGAGCAGATGAGGATGTGCAGGGAAAGCCGTTTGTCGGAAGAGCAGGTAAACTTCTTACTGAGATTCTGAAAGCAATAAATTTTTCGAGAGAGGAAGTTTTCATTTGCAATATTTTAAAATGCAGGCCGCCGGACAACAGAAACCCAATGTCTGATGAAATCGCAAACTGCGAACCTTATCTTTTTAAGCAGCTTGAAATGATAAAGCCTAAACTAATACTTGCTGTAGGGACATTTGCGGCTCAGACACTTTTGAGATCAAAAGAACCGCTGGGAAAAATGAGAGGAAAGTTTTATACCTATAAAGGAATAAAGATGATGGTAACATATCACCCGGCTGCATTACTGAGAAATCCTAACTGGAAAAAACCAACCTGGGAAGACGTACAGCTGTTCAGAAAAGAATATGATAGAATTGTTGAAAGTGAAAAGTGAATTGGAGAATAGTGATTAGTGAATAGTGTCTTGTCCTGAAATAGGTTTACAAAAGGTTATTAACATTTTTATAAACCTAACCAAAGAAAGAAAAAAATTTAAATGGCAAAGAAGAAATACAGTAAAATAAAGACAGAAGATCCGGTCGACGAAACAATGGATACTGACGGCGGACGTATTCCGCCCAACGCATTAGAGCTGGAATCAAAAATACTCGGCTCGATACTGATTGATAACCAGGTAATGAATGACATACTGCAGTTGCTGGAGCCCAAGCATTTTTACCGGCCGTCACACGGAATTATTTTTCAGGCAATGATAAACCTTGACGGAAAAAAGGAACCGATTGACCCAAACACACTGAAAGAAGAATTGAAACGACTCGGGAAGCTTGAAGAGATTGGAGGAATTGAATATATCATCGAGCTTACTACTTCAATATCAACTTCTGCCAATGTAGAGTTTTACACAAGAATAGTTTTTGAAAAATTTATTCTCAGAAACCTGATAAGCATCTCATCTAAGATTGTCGATAAATGTTTTGATCCTACTTCAAATACATTTTCCATTCTTGATGATGCCGAGCAGAAGATACTTGATGTTTCGGAATCGCTTTCCAAGAAAAAAGTTCTGTCTGTGAAAGATGAGCTTGAACATCTGATAAAAAGCATTGGTGACCAGAGAGAAAATAAAAATGCAATCATCGGTGTCCCTACAGGTTTTACTGAGCTCGATGATTATACTGCCGGATTTCAAAAGTCGGAATTGATTGTAATTGCGGGAAGACCGTCTCACGGGAAGACTGCTTTGTCAATGAACATTGCGAGGAATGCCGCTGTAGATCACGGAAAATCTGTTGCAATATTCAGTCTGGAAATGTCTTTCAGGGAATTGCTTTTAAGATTGCTTGCGGGAGAAGCAAGAGTTGACGGAAAAAAATTAAAGACAGGTAAATCACGAGTTGAGGAATGGAACAGGGTTTTGCAAACATATCATAATTTAAAAACCAATTTATATATTGATGATACGAGCGAACTTACTATACTTGAAATAAGAGCAAAGGCACGGAGGATGAAAATGGATTACGGTATAGATATGGTCGTGATTGACTATTTACAGCTTGTCAGGGGACCTGAAAATTCTGAGAGAAGAGACCTGGAGGTTGCGTATGTATCAAGAGGATTAAAAGCCCTGGCAAAGGAACTTGACATACCTGTTGTCGCTTGCGCTCAGCTCAACCGTTCAATCGAACAGCGCGGAAAAGAAAAAAGGCCGCAGCTTGCAGACCTGCGCGAATCAGGAGCTATCGAGCAGGATGCCGATGTGGTCATTTTTGTGCACAGACCTATAATGGGTATGAAAGCGAATCAGGATGACCCTGACTATGAAGAGCTAAAACGTAAAGCGGAAATTATAATCGGCAAACAGAGAAACGGACCTGTTGGAGATTTTGATCTGGTATTTCTAAATGAATATGCAAAGTTTGAAAACAAAGTAAGACATCCTGTAATTGACATTCCCCGGGATACAGGATCGGAAAGCCCGTTCTGAATTTCTCAAGCATGTTTAATTATAAAAAACAAAAGCCCGAACATTATTCAAGTCCGGGCTTTTTTGACTTTTGGAAGAAGTCGTTTTAAAATTTAGAATTTAAATTATAATTTCTTTTCTGAATTTGCTTCGATTGATTTTCCTCCGTCACTGCATTTACTCTTATCGCAGTTAAGTCCGTTATCTTTCACTGACGCAGCAATAGTTTCAGGTGTGGTATCCGAAGAAGAATAAAAAACTTTTACACTTGTCATGTGAGATACACTGCATGTTTCACCATAGCTTATTTCTTTTACGCCGGCAGTTTTCTTAAGAGTCTCTGTCATTCCTGTTTTGCAGGCGTCACAATGGATTTTATCAGTAACAAATTCATAAACCGCATAAGCATTATTATCTGATGTCCCGGTGGCCCCACTCATATTCTTTTCATCGCATTGAGATTTGCTTTCTGACATGCCGGATTTCTGAGTGCATTTAGATGAGCAGTCTTTCTTACCATCCTTATCGTCTGCGATTAAACTGCTTTTTTGTGTATATAAAAATCCAAACGCCAGTAAGATAATTAATGAACCGATAAAAATAATTTTGTTTCTCATGATAATTATAATTTTAATTTAATTTAATTTTTTTATTTCCTTATTTTGCTTTTGCTTATATATATTAATTAATAATTAATTACATGGAGTCATCGTTCGAGTCTTCATCAGGAACATTTATTTCCTCAACGTCTGAATTGCAGTCATTGTCATTATTTTTTATGTGAACTTTAGGAGCTTTAGGACTCATAGGAATATTGGGGATAATAACTTTTACTCTATTCCCGTGAGACCCGTTTCCGGAATTTGTATTTCCTTTTATGCCGGATTCATTTTCCTTCTGCTCCTTATTATAATTATAATGATAATTATAATTGTATTCGACTTTATATTCGTAGTTTGTTTTTGAATTTGAATTATTCTGATTGTATTCATGCGAGTTGCCGTCCGTAATATAATTGTATTCAAAGCCATTTCCTGAATAATATTTATTTTTAAAATTAAAGTCTTTATGCAGGAGGTTATTTCTCGATCTCATTTCCCTGGTATCAGCCACTTCGTTTTCGGTGCAGCTTATACCTTTATTAATCTTGTATTCTTTTCCGGGTTTTAATTCGGTACCGGTTAAGTCATTCTTTATAAGATGCTCAAGCTCAGAGGTAAAGTCAACGTTTTTATTAGCCGCTGGTCTTTGGGCGTTCGCTTTTTTAGAAACTAATTCAGAGAATAATTCTTCAGCAGGTATGGTTATATCCTGGGATTTATATTCAATCGTATTTCTCTTCTTGATATAAAACTTTAACTTTTTCTTTGATAACTTGCCGGAGATATTATTTATTGCTGAATTAAACGGCTGGCAATCTGTGGGAAAATATTCCTCTGTCCCAATGACATTTGAACTTAAAACTGCTTTGATTGACTTTTCTAAATTTTGCTGGATGCCCTGTCCGAACTGGTAGCAAATGAATCCCGCAAGGAGCGATACAATTACGGAAGACATAAATCTTTGTTTATCTTTCATGGCAATTGTAGTTTTTTGGTAAAATGCATTTGGAGAATTGATGTAATATACAAATTCTAATTAATAATAAAAATTATTTTTTTCTATACTCCTCAATATCTTTTTTTATCGCTTCAATACGGTTTGCCGGATTAGGATGTGTGCTCAAAAATTCGGGCTGTCTCTGTCCTCCGGACGATTTTTCGAGAATCTCCATAACTTCAATCTGCGCTTCAGGTTTATATCCGGTTTCAAATAAATATTTCACACCAAACCTGTCTGCTTCGATCTCATCATCTCTTCCGTATTTCATATTTATCATACTGCCGACATACTGGGCGATTGCAGACTGCATCCCGGGATTATTCGGATCATATGTGGCAATTGTGGTTGCTGAGATTAAGCCCTGTGTCAGCTCGTCTTTAGCCATGTGCTCAGCGGAATGTCTGCCGATCACATGTCCTATTTCATGCCCGAGGACTCCGGCAAGTTCATCTTCTGTCTTCAGCAAATTCAAAAGTCCCATCGTGATGAAAATTTGTCCCCCGGGTAAGGCAAATGCATTTATTGTTTTTGTATCAGCCAAGACATGGAAATCAAATTTGTATTGTGACTTTCCTGCTTCCGTATTGTTTACGATTTTCTGACCTACTCTTTCTAATGTCGAACGTATTTGAGGGTCTCGCGATTCTCCTCCCATCTGCTGAATCATCTGGGGAGCGCTTTGAAGTCCGAGCTTTACTTCCTGCTCAGGTGTCAGATTAACTCTCTGCTTTTCACCTGTTATGGG
>JBBRTN010000176.1:0-5051 GCA_038244395.1 Ignavibacteria bacterium | reverse complement strand
AGCTATAACGTACAGCATTGTTTGTAAATTTTTTATTCTACGTTTTGTAATTGCTCGCGAATCTTCTCCAGTTCTTCTTTCATCACAGCCGATCTTTGTGAAATTTCCGCATCCATAGATTTTGAAGCGATAGTATTTATTTCCCTGTTTATTTCCTGTATCAAAAAATTCAATCTCCTGCCGGCAAGCTCCCGGGACTTTGCATATTCCAGGAAATATTTATTATGACTCTTTAGTCTTATAACTTCTTCCGTTATTTCAATCTTGTCGGCAAGTAAAATTATTTCAAGCTCCAGCCTGTTTTCATCCACAACTTTTTTATCTCCCAAAAGTAACTCCACCTTAGATGATAAACGTTTCCTCTCGGTCTTCATTCTTTCCTTCGACAGTTTTGTAATCACTGAAGATTCTTTGTCAATAAATTTTATCCTTTCAAGAATATCCTTTTTCAGGCTGTCGCCTTCCTTAATCTTCATTGATACCAAATCGTCCAGAGCCTTATTAAGTAGCTTCGATACAAACTCAAATTCATCATCACTGATTTCACCAAGAGCGTCTTTTATAAAAACATCAGTAAAGTTAAGAATATGTTCGATCTTTATTTCATCCTTTGAACCAATGACAGCATTTACTTTTTTAAGAAGCTCATAGTATTCTTTAATTAATTTTTCATCTGCATTCAGCGCGGACATTCCCTCATTATCACCTTCCACATTAATGTTTATATTAATCTTGCCCCGCGAAATTTTCTTCCTCACGATTTCCTTAAGTTCAAAATCTTTTGACGAAAGAAATTTAGGATATTTAAGAGAAATCTCGCTGAACCTGTTATTCACTGACCTGATTTCTATTCTGTAAATTCTTTTTCCGAAAGTCGCTTCGGCTTCACCGAATCCTGTCATGCTGACTATCATAATTTCATTTTATTTAATAACGTAATTTTTTGTTAATTCCTTTTTCAGAAATTCAAACGCTTCTTTTGGAGTATTCACATACCTGAACAAATCAAGGTCCTCTTTAGAAATCATATTCATTTCCACCATATACTTAAGATTAACAACCTTATCCCAGTACTCTTTTCCATAAATAACTACAGTCATTTTTTTATGGAGCTTTTGTGTCTGCACAAGAGTCAAAATTTCCATCAGTTCATCGAGTGTCCCGTATCCTCCCGGCATAATAATAAGCGCCGTGGCAAGATAAGCAAACCAGAATTTTCTCATGAAAAAATAATGGAATTCTAAATTTAATTCCGGCGAAATATAAGGATTCGGATACTGCTCAAAGGGCAGTGAAATATTCAGTCCCATGGAAAACCCCTTTGCCTTTGATGCGCCTTTGTTTGCTGCTTCCATTATTCCCGGTCCGCCGCCGGAGCAGACTATAAACTTATTCGGCTTCTTCAAACTTTTTGCCCACATCGTCATCATATACGCCAGCTCTACCGTATCTTCATAATACTTTGACATTAAAAGGTTTACTTCGGCATTCTTCAGTTCCTTTTCTAATTTGAGATTCTTTCTCGGTGAATCTTTTATTTTATTCTTAATTTCTTTTAATCTTGAAAGGGCTGTTTTTCTTGACAATGTCCTTGCAGAACCAAAAAAAACAATTGTATGATTTATTTTATATCTTTTAAATCTTTCTAACGGCTCAGAATATTCGGTTAGTATCCTGATATTCCTTGCGACCGGTGAATTTAAGAACTTTAGATTGTGGTATGCTTTCGGACCTTTGTTTAAAAATGGCATTTATATTTTTTTAAAAGTTAAAAGTTAAAAGTGAAAGAAAATTCTCCTAACTAAAAATTTGAAAATTGTAATTTGTTTTTGTACTTTTTCACAGGCTTCTCCCTCCGTCAACAACGAATGTCTGTCCTGTAATATACCTGTTATCATTTGCAAGATAATTTATTACGGAAGTTAAGTCTCCGGGAAGAGCAAATCTTTTCATCGGATATTTTTTTATATCTTCGTAATTTACATTTTCGTTTCCATCATGATCAATTATTACAGTTCCGGGAGCAATTGCATTTACCAGTATTTTGGGCGCCAGTCTTTTTGCAAGCTGTCTTGAAAGCTTTATTACGCCGGTCTTTGAAAGCGAATACGGAATGTAACCTGTCCAGTTTTCAATCCCTCCAAGTGAAGCTATGTTAATAATTTTATAACAATCACCGGTTCCTTCGAGCATTATCTTTGCCGCTTCCTGACAGCAAAAAAAAACTCCTTTGAGATTTGTATTCATAAAGCTGTCATATGTCTTCTCATCTGTCTCCAAAAAATCCGTCCTGCTGAATATGGCAGCATTATTAACGAGTAAATCGAGCGTCTTATATTTTGAGTGAATTACCTTAAACATTTTTTTTATTTCACTAACCTTTGAAACATCACACAGTATCGGCGTTACGTTTACTTTCTCTGCTTCTATTTCCCATATCGTTTCTTCCAGCTCAGTTTTTTTGGTCTTATTATAATTTAAAATAATGTCGTATCCGGATTTAGCCAGCTCTATCGAAATTTCTTTTCCTAACCTTCTCGCTCCTCCTGTGACCAGCGCAACTTTGTTAATCCTTGCCATAATTCTATCCGGGGATTATTTTGAAATTTGCATTAACTTGTAATAACTTGTTATAACTAGTCAACTGTTCTTTTACTTTATAATCATTAAGCATAATTGAAATTTTTCAACTTCCGGAATCACCCTGATTTTAAAATTTGAACGCGTGCCCTTGGGATGACTCGAACATCCGACAAGCAGTTTAGGAAACTGCTGCTCTATCCACCTGAGCTACAAGGGCAACAATATTTAACTGACTTTCAAAATACCCTTTTTATAACACTTTTTAAAGGCGGGAATTGGTATTAGACGGATATCCGAAATAACAATTCATTTGTCCCAAAAAATTAATTTTCCATTTTGTTTAATTTTTAGTATTTATACATTATGATAGTTATTACTTCTTATATTAAAGAAAATTAATGGTCGAATATTTAAATAAACTAACTCCCGAAGAATTACAGAAATTTGAGAAATTTCTACTTTCAGTTTACTTCAATTCAAATAAAAATTTAATCAAGTTACTCGATTTAATTAAGCCTCATTATCCGAATGTCAGGAATGAGGATTTAATCAGGCTGAAAATATACCAAAAAATTTTCCCGGATAAAGATGTTAATTATGTGAAACTCAGGAAGCTGATTTCCGATTTTACAATTTCACTTGAAAAGTTTTTGACACAGGTAGGAATGGAGGAGGATGATGTAAGAAACCGCATTGCACTCCTGACCTTACTTCGTAAAAAAAGGATGAACAAGCGGTTTGAAATGGAAATTAAGGATTTATTTAAAATTCAAAAAAATAAATTCTCGAAAGATGCTGAATACTATCTAAACCAGATACTTTTGGAAGATGAATATTTTCAGTACAATTACAGCGAGTTCAAGCTTGAATTTGCCGAATGCCTGCAGAAAAGATCCGACCTGCTTGATTATTATTTTATCTTCAGTAAACTGCATACTTTCCATGAAATGGTATTTAATGAAATAAGTAAATCCAAAACGTTTAAAAAAAATTATTTCGATGAAATAATTGCTTATGTAGAATCAAACCGGAAAAAAATTTACAGCGGACATCCCAATATTTTTATTATTTACCTTGTGATAATGCTGAAGAATACAATGAAGGATAACTACCTTAAAGAACTGGTTGATTATCTGAAGAAAAATGAAAAAAAGTTTACAAGAAAGAATCTTAGTTATTACTATTATTATGTCCTTGAATACTATATTGTAAAATTAAATTCAGGACAAACAGAATACCGTAAAAGTGCATTTGAATGTATACGGCTGATGAAAGAGAAGAAATTATTTTTGATTGATGATGTTATTACCGATACTGAATACAACAATGTGATAAACATCGTCTTACCTTTAAAAAAATATGCATGGCTGAGTGACTTTATTGAAGAGTATAAGGAATATCTTGACCCGTCATTTTCAAAGGATGCATATAACCTTGGAAAAGCTAAATTGTTATATGATAAGAAAGATTACGATAAAGTATTTCAGCATCTTAATGAAGTGGAGTTTAAGGATCCAAATTATTATTATAATTCGAAATTTATTATGGGCCGAGTCAGCTATGAAATGCGTAACATAACCGGACTTCAGTATATAATTACTAACCTCAGGCAGTATTTGAGAGTCAAGGAAAATCTTGTGCCCCAGCAGGTCAGCGCAATAAAAACATTTAATAATTATATGACTGATTTAATTAAAATCCTGGACAGTCATCCTTCCGAAAAGAAGACTCTGAAATTAATCTTAAAGAAAGAACTTGATAACAACAGGACGATCGTTCCGAATAAGAATTGGTTTTATGAAAAGATAGATGAACCGTAAAATGTAATTTTATCAGGCAGGCATCATTCTCTTCCACCTTAAGTACAGCAATTATTTTAATTCATCAGCAGCAGACAGTGATTTATATAAATTAAAATTATTCATCCCATGGAGTTCAAATCAATCAATCCGTTTAACGGTAAAGAAATAGCAGTCTACAAAGAACATTCTGAAGCTGTATTGTTTTCAAAGCTTGAGAATGCCGGCGATGCTTTTAAAAGCTGGAGTAAAGTTCCATTAACACAGCGCGTTCAATTAATGGCAAAAGCTGCTCAGGTGCTTCGTGATAATACGGAAGAATATGCGCGAATGATTACGCTCGAAATGGGCAAGCCCATTACAGAATCACGCGGCGAAATAAATAAATGCGCCTGGGTATGCGATTACTATTCAGAAAATGCAATTGAATTCCTCTCGGATAATATTATCAGGACTGATGCGCAAAAAAGTTTTGTCCGTTACGATCCCATTGGCTGCGTGCTTTCAATCATGCCGTGGAATTTTCCATTTTGGCAGGTCTTCAGATTCGCAGCTCCCACTCTGACAGCGGGCAACACGGGTTTGCTTAAACATTCATCAAATGTATTTGGCTGCGCAGGACTAATTGAAGAAGTTTTTATCAAAGCGGGATTTCCGGATAATGTATTT
>JBBRTN010000175.1:0-5060 GCA_038244395.1 Ignavibacteria bacterium | reverse complement strand
TATGATTCCAAAAAGATATGAATATCCAGCATTATGATACTCAAAGGAAAAATTCTGAACGCTGTTATTCTTAGCAGACGAAGTTACCTGCAAAGAATTTTTATCGAGCACAAGCTCTGCAGCAGGAGTATAATTTACGTTTATAGAATTTAATACTGAAGACTCCAGACCGCTTACGGTGTCAATATTGAATTTTGCGAGTAAATTTAACTTAGGATACTGATAAGCATTAACTGAGCTAAGGTTAACAAATTTATTGACTGTGATATCAGAAAACAGGAGAGTTTGTAATCCGCTGTTATCAATTCCAAAGACGTCGAATTTCAATGAACTGTTAGGTGTAAGAGTCTGATTCCAGGAAAAGTCCGTCCATATCTGCGCAGGTCCGATTATATTGGAAAGAGTACCTTCGGTCTTGGTGAAACTAACATCGAGTGAACTGATAGAGGCGGTCCAGTGGTCGCAGCTTGCGCATCCGGGTGCAGGTCTACAGCACGGATCGAACATCTCGGAAGTTTGCGAAGAAGCCGCGCCAAGATATCCTATGAAGCTCCATGTATGAAAATATCCAAGCAGTCCAATCGAATCACAATAAATACTTCCGAATTGTCTGAGCTTGCTTTTCGCACTTGCATTCAGGCTTGTTGCCCCGGGAACATAAGCAGCATTAAGAAGCATCAGATAATAAGTCGAGTCGAATGTGTTAAGAAAAGTTACAATGGAATCTGAAGATGAAGCGCTTGTCATTCTGAAATTTTTCTTTCCTGAAATATATCCGTTTGATTTCTTGACCTTCAGCATATTCAAGCCTGTGTTCACACCGCCGTCAATAAAAACATTCTGGTTGCCGACTGTAAAGAAAGAAGCTTCTTCACCGTTACTGCCATAAGATTTTACAAAAAGATTTGCCGGATATTTAAGCAGTGCTACACCGTTATTGGCGTATCCTGTATTTGAAAAATCAGATTCCGAAAACTGGTTTTTATTTCTCTTTGACAAAACAACTGAAATATTTTCATTTATGTATCTGTCTTTTTCCACCGATTTGAGTATCCCGCCGTTATTATAAATGAAAGACTGTACTTTAGGCCATTGCGTTGTATCATTCTCTAAAATTGCAACTGACCTCCAGAAATATAATGTGTTGTTGTTTAATACAGGCACTGATGTTTTAAATTTAGTAACTGTACCTGAAATATTATTATTTACAAAAGTCCTCTTGACAGGAGAATTAAAAAGTATTGTTGTATCAAGCTCCATACTTACTTTTATTGACTTTTGATTAAAATCAAAATTAGGATTCAATCCCGAGAACTCCACGCTGTCAGTATAAACAATAGCATTGTCAACAGGACTGATAGGAATAAATGAAGTGGTATTCAGAGGAACATTAAATGTCATTGAATTATTTGTTTTGTCTTCAAGAGGATTCCAGTTATCCTGATCCAGAATAACTGTCATATTGTAGACACCATTGGAATCAATTTTGAAATTATACGAAACAGTATCAAGGTATCTGAAATTTCTGTAGACTGTATCATGAAATGAATAATTCTGATTATATCTTTTCAGCTGAAATCTTATTTTACACGAATCCGAAAACAAACCGTAATTCTTGGGAAATATTTTTAATGTTATGGGTTCTCCAACTATATTAGATGGGTTGGAAAGTTTGTAGTCGGTATTTGTAATTACAAACTCCGGTCTTGGCGGAAGCACCAATTTTACTGCCGGATCTCCGAGAAG
This sequence comes from Ignavibacteria bacterium, assembly GCA_038244395.1. GTDB lineage: Bacteria > Bacteroidota > Ignavibacteria > Tepidaquicellales > Tepidaquicellaceae > JAGPCH01. The sequence continues at coordinate 3,314 of JBBRTN010000175.1, read as the reverse complement.
ATTATAGCTGTTCACAGTATGCCTTATGGAAAAAGACAATGAATCCCTGCTCATTGTGCGGCCGGCAGTTATCAACAATTTTCCAATTCTTCGTGTAGTGTCATTTTTCATTGCCTGAATCATATAAAATCCAAAATTATTTCCGGGATCGGTGTAGCTCCATCCTGTAGTTCCTACAAACCCTATTGCTCCCTTATTATTTAAATAAATAAATTTTTCTCCGAAACCCCTGAAGTCTGTTTTTGCATTTTCACCTGTAAAGCAAGTGAGACTTACTACTAACGGAAGTCTGTTTCCGTTGCTGAGAGTGTTAGGATCGTGCATAGCAACTTCCCAGTCATGACTTCCTGCATGTCCCCTGTAATTCACAAATAACGCACCCCGGTTTATCTGATTTAGTATTGAATCCGCGTAATTAAAAGTTACTGCAGCGGAATCATCTATCCTGTAAATTTTCACAGCCTCTCCGGAAATAGGAGGAGGGTAAACATTATTAGTTATTTCCGTATTTGACCTCTGCTGATGATACAGCTGGTCAGACAATACACCGCCCCCGGTAATATAAGTAAATGATTTCCACCATCTCGCAGGGTCTTCATTTTCATATTCAATAATCTTGTCAACCATCGTTTGAGCCTCGGAAGGACTATAAGCGGGCAGCCTGCCTATAGCGACTTGATCATTGTAAAAAAACGTTCCGATATTAAAATTTGCAAAATATCCGTCGCTATTCGGATTGCCGTAAACAGGAATTAAATTATTATAGTATGCGGATGAAGTTATATTTCTTTTCGGATCAAGCGAGCCTCTTCCCATAAGGCATATATACTGCAGCTTCGGCGACTGCCAGCTGTCATTAACATATTTCGTAAAATTCCTTACTGCGATAGGATTCTCCAGTCCGTAATTAAAGATGTCATATATATCTTCAATCTCAGCTTTGAATGACCTGAAATTATCATGCGACTGTCTGTAAGCCCGCAGCTGCTCTGCCTGTGAGAGAAATAAATTATTGTATATCAAAAGATAATCTGCTCCGTTTGCTGAAGATAATAAATCCGGAACCTGTTTTTGCTTTATGCGGAAAGGCTTCTTTATGATTGTCTCATTATTCAATACTAATGACGAATTGTTTTTTGCAGTGAATTCCAGTGTATCTGAATTGTTAGTATAGTTGGAAATTCTGATCCCGTTTTGGATGTCATAAATATTTGTTTCCGAAGAAGCGTTGTACCCGGATACTTTGAATATACCTGATGTCGTATCTGCAGAATTCAGCTTAGCTGTAAGTATATTATTTCTTAACTTAAATGTTTTGGGATATTTCAGTTCAAATAAATCTATGAGCACCGAGCCGCTGAATCCCTGTGCCGGTACATATTTTAAGGAAATTGTATTTACCGATGAATTGGATAATACTGAACTGGAAAAACTAATTGTAGTATCAATCGGGTTTATATCATTTATGTATGCAGTACCTATTAAAGTCGAGTTTACTCTGATTTCAATGCTGTGCTCATTAACAATTGTCGTTTCCCTGTTTGTCGGATATGCAAACACCCGTATAGACGCAGTCTGCGGTGAAGCGTAAAGCAGAGGCAGCGAAAGTGTATCGCTTAATGTCTGATTGTCTCCTAATGTTGTCCAGTACCAGCCTTCGCCGCGGAATTTTTCATTGGACAAATACCTGTAATCTGAGGGGAAATAGCTTTCACCAATTGAATAAAAAATATCTTTTTCAAAGTGAGAGAAATCATAAAAATAATCCGGCGTATGTAAAGTCGTCACAGCGTATGAGGAATTTAAAAACCTGATTCCGTTTGCACCGCCCCAGTCCACCCAGTAAGCGTTTGTGTCAGAGTACATGTTATAATACTCATCTGTAGTATAAGACGGAATATTAGTCTCCGTATATGTAATCGTAAGTCCTCCGTAATTTCTCGATCCGTAAAAATCAAAATAATCGGCTGCATCAAAAGTACCGTCCTGTTCCCCGTTGAAGTATATCGGCACCTGCACGCCTTTATTGTAAACCTTAACTGTTCTCGGATCTAATCCTGCTGTGTTTATCCCCGCAGTTGTAAAATCATTTTTATTAATCCTGTACATTCCGTCATCGGCTACATACATCTTCAGATAAGTCTTGTTTGGGGTTATCCAGCTGTAGTTGTTTTGTGAGAAAGAATTGTTAAAACAAAACGAACAAAGAATAATAATGGTAAGGATTAGGGAGATTTTTTTCATAAGATTTTTTTAAGATTTTATTTTCGGTATCATTTATCCGGCAATCTTATTCCGTGATAAATTTATATGTTTGGATTTTTATTTTAATCAAAATAAAATGCAAAGGCTTAATTTGCAAATCGGGTTTGTCATGGATTTCAGACCGTTTTCAGGGTATATAATCAGTTTATTAAAATACATTCCGGTAGAGACATAAGCACTGTCATTATATTTACCAACATAGGAATTCATAGGGATTCGTGCTGTGTTAAATTAATAATTCCATCAATACAGGTGTGCTGAGAATCGCGAAAAAACTGAAATTCAATGAATATTTTAACAGTAATTATATGTAAAAGATTCGAACCTGTTAATGTTATCCGTCGTTTCATGACCAGTTAAAATTAAGCGAAAATAAGAGAAAGAGGAATTTAAAAAAATAATTTTAATTGGCTGAAAGCTGGTATTTCGAAAAGTTCTTTTTACTGAAAAATCGTAAAAGATATTCTATAAGAGTTGTTGTTAGTGAGATTAAAAAATTGCCTGAACAATGTAAAAAATTATATTTTTAATTGCTACTAAAAAAAGATTCTTTAAAATAATAAGCCCGGATAGACATATACAAGAAAAAATATCTTGGTTTCAAAGCTACATTCTTCCTGCCAAGCCACTTTTGCATTCTTCTCAGTGTACATAAAATCTCAAAATTTTTTTTCCCTGAGCCATACTTATTCTTAAAAGATTTAATTGTCTGGAAAACGGATCTGACATCATCGTAAACAAATTTGGTATCGATTCCTCTGGAGCAAAACAGATCCCGGATTCTCAATACCTGCTCTACCGAAATATCAATACCAAGATTGACAAGATTATCCTTTACAATTAAAGCGCTTCCGTTGATTACCGCTATATGGTTGACGATACTGTTATTGGTAGAATGCTTACGGTATTTTATCAGCGGGTATTTAACGTTATATATTTTTCCGTACCGGCTTATCAATGACATAAGCCTGAAATCCTCTGCATGAATATATTTGTCATCATACTTCAGATTATTATCATCAATGATTTTTTTACGGTACATTACGCTC
>JBBRTN010000174.1:0-5069 GCA_038244395.1 Ignavibacteria bacterium | reverse complement strand
TTCATACTGGAATACTCCTTCATGCAAGCCGTTAGATGTCAGCTCTGCCAGATTAGGCGCCCTGAACCCTGTAGAAAAATTTGATTTCAATAAAAGACTATTGAAGAGTAGATAAGTTATTCCTGCCGAGCCGTTTACTGAATTGTAATGAGGATTTATTGCGGGATAATAATCTATCGAATCTTTGGTGCCGTATTCAGTTGTCTTTACAGAAAACAAATCAAATCTGGCGCCTCCCTCAAATGTAAATTTATTCTTGTGAAAGCTAAGTATCCCTGTAGCAGAAGCCGATTTAACATCAGCATCGGGTATCAGTCTTCTTTCACCTGTATTCAAATTCGATTGAATAAATTCCTGAGTTGCCAGTGTAAGCTCCGTATTATTATTCATAGTATATGTCCAGCCTGCATCGAGTGACCCGGTTCTTAATATCATATCGAGATTGCCAAACTGGAGACTGTCAGGAAGGAATCTTTCATCATTGCCTTCCTGCTCCTTTCTCCTGTTGTATATAAAGCCCGCATTGATTTTGAATCTTGATCTCTCTTTTATGAATGTATTCTGAAATACAAAGTTATGTACATTCAGTAAATGATGCGGTCCGGTAAAGCTCCGGTCAAACCGAGTTTCGTTGCTCATAATTTCCCTCTGAAATTCTCTTCCTTCTAAAATTCCATAAGTATAGCTGGTATAACTGTAATTAATCCTGCCTGACCAGATACCTTTCATATAACCACCTGCTGCTTTGATATTATAACCTCCGAATCTAGTTTCAGGAATCCTGTCCATATTACCATCAAGATAATCTGCATGAGTTTCACCTCCGAATCTTATTAACCAGTTATAATTATTTTCTGCGCCCTTAAACCCAATGTTGCCCAGTATCCCAAGTGTGTTTGAAAAAAATTTTAAATTCATGTCTGCAATCTCTTTCCCAATAGGCGCGGGCAGCTCATCTGTTATGCTGACTACTCCTCCGATAGCTTCGGGTCCAAATAAAAGACTTCTCGGACCTTTTATTACTTCTATGTTATCAATACCATCGCTGCTCATTACCAAACCGTGTTCATCCTGCCATTGCTGATTATCGAATCTTATACCGTTTACCATAATGCCGATCCTGTTCCCATACAATCCGCGGATTACGGGTTTGGATATTCCGGTACCGTTTGAAAGCTGCCATACACCGGGAATAATTGTTAGTGCATCGGAAATGTTAATTGACCCAAGACGCATGAGCTCCTTCGAATTTATCTTTGCAGATTGGTATGTATTTATTTTTGCGGAGTCTGTTACCTGTATTTCTTCTGTGGATATTTCTGCAGGAAAAAGACGGATGTCAAGAGGTTCACTTACTTTATCGGTTTCAATTGTAAGATTGTAGGTTTTATAATTTAATAAGGAAAACCTGATGAGTAAAATACCACCGGGCAGATCGGTGATTCTGAAGTTACCTTTAATGTTGCTGGAAACAACTTTGTTCATTTCCTTAACATAAACAGAAACGTCGTTAAGATTTCCATTAGTAACCGCATCTCTAACGTTGCCTGTGATAGTTATCTGTGCATTTGCTACTGCTACCAATGATAGGAGAAAAAAAACCGACGTCAATAAAAGTAATTTCATTTGTTATCATAAAATCAACAGGGAACCGGTAAGGTTCCCTGTATAATTAACGAATTTCTGTTTATTAAAGCAAAAATCAATTTCCCCGGCCGGGTCTACTGCAGGAGAAAGTTTTTTGGACAGAACTGTTTTGTAATAGGAATTTATTTTCTCATCGTTGTTGTTTTAGGTGCGCCAAAGAAGAATGATACACCAAGATATCCGTTAAAAGAAGTTAAGGTCTTACTCGGTGATGTTGTCCCGTCATCAAGCACATGTTCAGCGTCACCCAGATCAATTTCATTCGGACCGACTTCTGCTTCATTATCGGCACCTTTTCCGATAAGATTAATAATATTGTAATTGATTCCTGTTATAATACCGAACTGTTTGCTTATCTTAAAATCAACACCCGCATCAAACGTTAATCCGATTCTCGTTTCTGATTTCATATCCATTGGTCCGGTTCTCTGCGCTCCTTTAACATACACAGATTGCCCGAAAGTAAAATCGCCGCTGAAAAAATTAATCGGCATATCAATTCCTACAAACGGATTAACCTGGCCTTTTGGTAAGAAAGCATATTCACCGCCAAGAATTATTGAAAAGATATTTACCTTTGGTTTAAAGTTTGTAGTAACAAGAGTTCCTATTGAATCGGCTTTGAATATCGCGCTGGTATTATTGCTGTACATATTATCGCTGAGTCCAAAAACTACTCTCCAGTTTCCCTGGCGGCCCAATGCCAGTTTTCCGTTAGCTCCAATATTCCAGAACTGCTTTGTGAAATACGGAAAAAGATCTGCATCAGCTCTTTCATCAGTCGGAACGTCTACTTTGAAATCTCCGAGAGGCGCTCCGTATCCGCCTGTTATATTTAATGTTACTTTCGGCTGGGAAAACGATTTAGCGTTGAAACTGAATATTACTGCAATAATAAAAAGTAGTGAGTACATCTTTTTCATTTTATTTCCTTTCTTTTAATTAATAAAATATGGGTAAAAAAATTATAATAAGAATTTCCGGGAATTTTTTTAAAATATAATTTTCGATTCTTGTTCATAATAATTAATCTTACATTAAAAAAAAATTTTACTTAAATTAAAAAATAAAAATAAGGGACCAATAAGATCCCTTATCAGCGAAAGTAATTTAAGAGTAAGTGTCCCTTAAATTACCGGTACTTTTAAAATCCGGGAATCCTTTCGGATTCCCTTGAACAGTAATAATAATATGCGAAAGGGATTCCATATATAATTTACTGTTTAAATTTATATTTTAAAATAGGGGAGTCGAATTCGATTTCCCTTTTTTTATTATCAAAAATTTCATCGCTCTTGTAACTTTTATCAGACATGTAAATCGTAAGATTCATATTAACAATTTGATTCTAGCTGAATCTGTAAAGAGGAAAAAAACAATAAAAGTAAATTTTTTCATAGCGGTTGGTTTAATTATAAAAAATTTTTGTAAAAATCAGATATAGCCGTCTACAGATAAAATATAAATTTTCTAAAAATTTATAGACTGCCTGAACCGGATCTGAAGATTAACAAAGCATTTTTGTAATTCTAAGGTACTTTAGATATGATAAATTTACAAAAGTGGGATTAAGATTGGATATGCAGGGAAGAATTCCTGTTGAAAGTGATTTTCTGAATTCCGGAAGAGCAGAATTTATTTTAGTTTTATCCCTGTTTCCGGGTGAAGATCCCTTCTTTACACGTTTGGTTTTTATGAAATTGTTTTCGCTGACTTTTGGAAAAATTATTGAAGTGTTGTAACTGTAAATATTATCTGAAACATTTTTTACAATAATATCATTTTCACAAATTCTTTTTTCAAATTTTGAAATAGAATTTGCCTGAACATTTAAATTCATTGAAAAAACCGGAAAGCTAAAGAGAATCCCGATTAAGATATTAATTAAAAATGATATAAAGATTCTGTTTTTCATTTTGTGTATGCAAATTTATACTTATTGCATTTTAATTTCAAGTCTTAGAGTAAATTTTCTTTCAAATTTTTATTTTAAAAGTATTTTAAAATCCCACCTTCAATTCACCATAGAAATTTGCAGTTGCCGCGGGTAGCCAATACGGTACTCCGTAATCAATATAGCCGGAAGTTTCATAAAGCAAATTAAATACATTATTTGCTTTTAATATCAAATCAAGATTCTTAAAAAGATTTTGTTTGACCATTGAGGCTATATTAAATGATAAACCTGCATTTACTACCGAATAGGGTTGTACTACTTTATCTACATATCCCGGCTGATTTCTGAGTTCCGGATTTTTTCTTTCATTCTCCGAATTATCAAGGTACTGTATTCCTATACTTTGAAGTGAAATGTATGCGCCGATGCCGGAATTATTATAATAGTTTAATGAAATATTTCCAATGAAATCAGGAGTTAAGATAATCTGATTATCCGTGTAATTATTCCCGTAAATAATATTCCCGGAAGAATCAAGCCCGTTTATCTCTACATAGTCGGTGAAAAAATTTCGCGATGCGTTTAGATTTCCGGAAATGGAAAAATCCCTTAAAACATTTTTTTGTGTGAAGGGCTTCCAGTTAATTCCTAACTCTATGCCTCTGTGAACAGAAGCTCCGGCATTTCCTACAATTGGCTGGCCTACATTATCAAGCTGACCGTTATTCACAATCTCATTTTGAAAATCCAGGTAATAAAAATTCAAATCGGCTTTTAAATTTTCCGATTTATATCCTGCACCTAGTTCGTAATCCAGCATCTCTTCGGGTCGGATAAGTGGGTCTTGATAAATTCCCTTTTCAACATTAATTGTTCTGAAGTTGGGGACAGAGTTAGGATCTTCCGCATCATAGATATCCTTCAGCCTCGGCTCGCGTTTCGCAATTGAGAAATTCACGAAGGCGCTGAGTTTATCTGTAAAATTATAGTTCATTCCGAGTCTCGGTGTAAAAAAATTATAATTCACGGAGAAATCATAAGGCTTGAATTCATCGTTTGATATATTATATCTGTGATAGGCATACTGGAGCCCGACCATGAGGTTCATTTTTTTTGTCACTCCATAAATTTCATTTGCATAAACTGAAAAAGTTCTCTTACCTCCATTATAAAAATAATATCGGTAATCAGGCGGAGTGCCCTGCGGAAGCACCTCCCCGAATATTATTTGACCGAAATGATCCGATTTATGAAATCTGAATTCTCCTCCAAGAACCAATGTACCTCTGTCGTTATTATGCTTTAACTGCACCTTGGGAAACCAGCCGTAAGTATTGTTATTGACTGTCAGCTTTGTCACCATATCACTTCTCACGATTTCATATCCCTTAACCGAATCAAAATAAAATGTGCCGTCACTATTTCTCCTATAATAAAGCGGGTTAAAAGTCGTAGTATCGGAAACATAAAAAGGATTCAGCCTGAAGTAATCAAAATCATATCCGTATGAAACGGGAAACGAAGT
>JBBRTN010000173.1:0-5099 GCA_038244395.1 Ignavibacteria bacterium | reverse complement strand
GGTTGATATTAATTCTCTTGCAAAGAATATTTCATCCGGGAAAATCCGCGGAGCCTCGGTTGATGTATTTCCGGAAGAGCCTTCGGGAAATAACGACACATTTGTTTCGCAGCTACAAAACCTTCCGAATGTTATATTGACTCCTCATATCGGCGGGAGTACTGAAGAAGCGCAGAAAAATATAGGGAATTTCGTACCGTCGAAAATTATAGATTTTATAAACAGCGGGAATACTTTTTATAGCGTTAACTTTCCTGAGATTCAGCTGCCTGAATTTCAAAACGCACATCGTCTGATACATATTCATGAAAATGTTCCCGGGATACTCGCGCAGATAAATAACATTCTGGCCGGTCATAATATTAATATTATAGGACAATATCTTAAAACCAATGAACACGTCGGATATGTTATTACTGACATTAGTAAAAAGTATAACCCGCAGGTGATTCAGGATCTGAAAAAGATTCCGCATACAATTAAATTCAGAGTCTTATATTAATTTTATTTAAATATGAAAAAAATATTTTTCACACCGGGACCGACTGAACTTTACCCGGAAGTAAAAGATTATCTGCAGCAGGCAATTACCGGCGATGTATGCTCGATAAATCACCGCAGCAAGGAGTTTATGGAAATTTACAAAGCAACTACTGATTCATTGAAAAAACTTCTTAATATTCCGGACAACTATTATATTTTTTTCCTTAGCTCGGCGACCGAATGCATGGACAGGATAATTCAGAATACAGTTGAAGAAAGCAGCTTCCATTTTGTAAACGGAGCATTTGCTGAAAGATTTTACAGAACAGGAATTGAACTAAACAAAAAATCTGAAAAGACAGAGGTTCCATATGGAGAAAGCTTTAACTTCGGGAAAGTGAAAATTAGTAATAATCCTGAATTGATCTGTATCACGCAAAATGAGACCAGTACAGGCGTTGCGATATCTCCTGAAAAAATTTATCAGTTGAAAGATGAAAATCCGGATTCATTAATAGCAGTAGATATTGTGACTTCGGCTCCGTATGTAATGATTGATTATACAAAAATTGACTGCGCTTTTTTCTCAGTTCAGAAAGGATTCGGCCTTCCCGCGGGGCTTGGAGTCTTGCTTGTAAATGAGAGATGCATTGATAAAGCCGTGAGTCTTAAGAATAAAAATGTTTCTATCGGAAGCTATCATAATTTTTTATCACTCCGTGAAAATGCCATTAAATTTCAGACCACCGAAACTCCTAATGTACTCGGGATTTATTTGCTTGGTAAAGTATGCGAGTCTCTTAATAAATACGGAATAAATAATATCAGAAATGAGACCGAAGAAAAAGCGAACTTACTCTATAATTTTTTTGATGAGCATGAAATGTTTAAACCTTACGTCAGAAAAAAATCTGACCGCTCGCAAACAATAATAAACATTGATGCGGGAGACATGCAAAATCAAATTAAGAAAAAGCTTTCGGAGATTGGAATATTGGTCGGCTCCGGCTATGGAAAATTAAAGGATGAACAAATAAGGATTGCAAATTTTCCGATGCACAAAATTGAGGACGTGAAAAAAATTATTTCTGTTTTTATCCTAAAATTTTAATTACCTCACCGGCAATCGTCTCACCAAGTATTTTATTTGCGGGAATGCTTATGTGGACTCCGTCAATGGGCGACGCCTTAACAAATTTATTGCTTAAGCATTTTCTGAACACCGCATTAAGTCATAAATAATGTAACACAGTGTTGTTTGAAAAGTAGGTTGTTGAGTCATAATTAATGTAACCGTGTTTACAATAAGAAAAACGGTCTCGCCTTTGCCCAGAAAGATTTCCGAAGTCTTTAAGAATTCCGATGTCTTGCCTTTGCTCAGAAAGATTTCCGAAGTCTTAGTAATGCTTTAAGTTAGTACAGCTTAGACTTCGGAAATCTCCGGTGGATTATACAAGAGTAAGAGTAGTGGCCATGATAAAGCAAAAATGTCATTTCAAAGACTGCTCAAACAATCGAATCAATAGACATTACAGAAGAAGGAAGTAACATTAATCATTAATATTGCGCAATGCGATTTCTTTCGCGGGAATAAAATTAACTTTATCTTGATTAATCCCGAAGGTAATTTGCACCTAAAAAAAAACTATCTACATGAAGAGTGATAATAAAATAAGCCGACGAACATTTGAACTTTCTGATCCCGGTCCTGCAATCGGTACTGATGATGAGAATAAACTTTTCGAAAAGATTCAGAAAAGTATGGCAAGTCAGTATGACAAAATCTTTCCTGATAATTATGCATCCAAAACAATTGTTATTATTCCATCGCTTACACTTGATATGGAAATCCTTTCCAAGATAAAAGGGTCAATACATTATGAAGAGAGACTGCTTTGCCTTCTTATGCTTTTGAGAATGCCCAGGACGAAAATTATTTATGTTTCAAGCATGCCTCTGTCCGATGTGATCATTGATTATTATCTCCACCTGATTCAGGGAATAACAGATCACCATGCAAGGAAGCGCCTGACAATGCTGAGCTGCTACGATCTTTCACGAAAACCTCTCACCGAAAAAATACTCGACAGGCCAAGACTTATAGGAAGGATTAAGAGTCTGATAACGGATACTTCATCCACTCATCTCACATGTTATAATATTACCCCATTTGAAAAATCCCTTGCGGTAAAACTTGGGATACCTTTATTCGGGACCGACCCTGCGATGTTTTATGAAGGTTCAAAATCCGGCGCCCGCAAGACTTTCAGAGCCTGCGGAATTGATATGCCTGACGGAGACGAAGACCTTAAGACAAAAGTAGATATTGTCCGTTCGCTTGCCCGGCTTAAAAGAGAAAATCCCGCGCTTAGAAAAGCGGTTGTCAAAATGAATGATGGGTTCAGCGGTGATGGAAACGCGATATACAAATATCCGGAAGTCCCCGAAGACGAATCACTTGAAGCAAATATTCTTGATTCACTTTCGGAAATTATAAGACCGGTGTCAAAGGATGTAAGCAAGGAACTTTTCTTTGAAAAGTTTTTCGAGATGGAGGGAATAGTGGAAGAATTTCTTGAAGGTGAAATTAAAGTCTCTCCGTCAGTTCAGTGTGTAGTCGGAACTTCTGACAAAATTGAAATTGCAAGCACTCATGACCAGCTGCTCGGAGGCGATGACGGACAAATATTTCTGGGGGCAATATTTCCGGCTGACAAGGAGTATGCGCCTGATTTAGGTAAAATGGGCAATAAGGTCGCATCTTTGCTTGCGAAGAAATGTGTTATCGGGAGATTTGCAGTTGACTTTATTTCAGTAAAACAGGATGACGGCACCTGGAAACATTTTGCCATCGAGATCAATCTCCGCAAGGGTGGCACAACACATCCTTACATGATGATTAAATTACTTACCGACGGAAATTATGATGCTGACAAAGGAGTATACATTACTGCAAGCGGCAATGAAAGATATTATTTTGCATCGGACAATGTGCAAAATAACATATACAAAGGCACGACTCCGGATGACCTTATTGATATTGCAATGTTTCACGGACTCATGTATGACGGGGCTTCACAGGAAGGAGTAGTGTTTCATCTGATCGGCGCACTTTCGGAATTCGGAAAACTCGGACTCGTCTGCATTGGCAGTACTCCCGAAAGAGCTAAGGAATTTTATGATAAAACTATAAGAGTTCTGGATTTTGAATGCACAGTTCCCTATTCTTAAATACAGGCAGATAATAGTTATTTTAATAAGTTAAGATTTTTCATAACTCTTTTGTCTATCAATATTTCTTATGGAGGTACGCTTATTATAAAATTTATTGCATTATTTTCTGCAATTGCCGCATCAGTTAAATCGACAACTCTGTCTCCGCTAAGATCAGATAAAACATAACCGGAAGCATAAATATAAGAATCATTATCAATAATGCTTTCATCCGACAAGTCAACTGTGCCGTCCTGATTTACATCTCCGCTGTATATTGCAAATCTTGCGGGCGACAAATTAATTTGCTTAAGGTTGCTGCTGTAAGCTTTTGCACTTGTGTCTGTAAAATCATAATTCATAATTGTCTGAGTAATCACGGGCTCGCCCCCGGCTTTACTCCATGTCTCAATTGAATTTCTGTGAGTTATAACAATGAAGTATATTCCGCTTTGGATATTGGAAAATTCAAATACTCCGCTGAATGAAACAGAATCCAATACGGCATATGAAGAATCATCGGTTGCATACGGTGAATTTATTTCTCTCAGACTAACTTTGATTGTATCTCGCATGTTGAGTCTGTTTGTAAGCAAATTATAAAATCCTTCCGGAATTATTGTAATATTTAAAGTTGTCTTAATCGAATCAATTACTGTCAGAACAAATGTAGTAGTATCATTAGAATGGATTGTATCTTCAGTCAAAGATGTGAAAAATTTAAAGACATATACACCGGCAGCAACGGCAGCAAATGATTCAGTAGTATCAAATTTAACAACAGAGCTGTCACCAGATAATATATCATTATTTTCCAGCTTCCCTTTGGCAACTGTATTGTTGGCTATGTAGCTTACCGGCACTGAAGACAATTTTGCCTGTCCGAAGTTTTTTACAGTAACATTAAATGTTACATTCTCTCTCGTGTAAATTATTCCTGAAGGATAACTCGTCACTGAAGTAACTCCCGCATCCCTGCTCGAGTCAATCACAGTCAGGACAAGCGTGGCCGTATCATTCGTATGAATCGTATCTCCGGACAATGCCGTGAAGAATTTTAAATTATATGTTCCTGCTGAAGTTGGTGTAAAAGATTGTGAGTCGTTAAATAAAATTACCGAGCTGTCTCCGGAAAATATATCGCCGCTTGAGATTGTTTTTCTGATTGAGTCAATTGAGTTAATGATGATAATATAGCTTACCGGCACTGAAGATAATTTTACCTGACCGAAGTTTTTTACAGCCGCATCGAAGCTTACATTCTCTCCCGTGTAAATTATTCCCGAAGGATTACTCGTCACTGAAGTAACGCCCGCATCCCTGCTCGAGTCAATCACAGTCAGGACAAGCGTTGCCGTATCATTCGTATGAATCGTATCTCCGGACAATGTCGTGAAGAATTT
>JBBRTN010000172.1:0-5105 GCA_038244395.1 Ignavibacteria bacterium | reverse complement strand
GAGTAACATTACCTGTTCATCTGGGCGGACTGGGCTTTGACATGAAATGGAATATGGGATGGATGCATGATACGTTAGCTTATTTTTCGATGGACCCGGTATACAGGAAATTTCATCATGGAAAACTCACGTTCGCTATCTGGTATGCATTCAGTGAGAAATTTCTTTTGCCTGTATCACATGATGAAGTTGTTCATTTGAAAAAATCCGTGGTTGAAAAAATGACAGGCGACAGCTGGCAAAAATTCGCCAACTTAAGATTACTGTTTGGATTTATGTTTGGTCATCCGGGGAAAAAACTTAATTTTATGGGAAATGATATAGCGCAGTACCGTGAATGGAACTCGGAAACTTCTTTAGATTGGGAAGTGCTTGAAAATGACTCCAACAAAAAATTTCATTTATACTTCGGGGAATTAAATAAATTATACAGCAGTGAGCCTGCAATGCATGAAGTTGATTTTGAAAGCAGGGGATTTCAATGGCTGGACTTTTCGGATTCTGATAACAGCGTGATAGGTTTCGCAAGATATAATTCAGACAAAAGTGAAATGCTTTTGTTCACATTTAATATGACTCCTGTACTAAGGGAAAATTATTTGTTCGGGGTCCCGGAAGCCGGATTCTACAGGGAGATTCTCAACAGTGATGCAGCAGAATTCGGCGGCAGCGGGATCGGGAATTTCGGAGGAGTACATTCGGAAGAAGTAGGGAGATTTGATTTTAAACATTCTGTTAAAGTCACATTACCTCCGCTTGCTGTCAATGTATATAAGCTGGAAAAATACGGACAAGAGAATGTTGAACCAACGGAGACTATATTTAAGGCTGCGGAAAAAGAGAATATTGTATTGAGCACAATTACAACTAAAGAAATTCAGAAAGAACTCAAAGAAGAACTCAAAGAAGAATTTAAAGAAGAACTTAAAGAAGAAGTCAAAACAGATGAGATCATTTTCGCGAAAAAAATTCAGACGGATGAACCTATTGAAGAACTCCAAACAAAAGAAATTACAGAAACTGAAGAAACAAACAAAATTACAGAACAGGAGTCCATAGCCGATGATGAAATGGAAGATAAGATTAAGGAAATAATTAAAAAGATAAAGAAGTTTTGATTTGAAATTATATTTTAATCTATGTATGAAATTATTATTATTCATATATAGAGGAAGAAAAAAATTATAAAAACATTTTATAACAGTGAATTATTCTAAAAATTTTTTAAACAGTCTCACTCATTCTGTGGACGAGATCGGTGCCAGGGAAAGAGCTGCTATGCTTGCATCGAGAAGCATTAAGACAGAAAGCAAGCTATGGGCATTGAAGACTGCAATTTCAATGATAGACCTTACGACTCTCGAAGGGAAAGATTCTGCCGGTAAAGTAACTGCGATGTGTCATAAGGGAATTCATCCCAAGCCCGGAGATTATTCGATCCCTCATGTTGCGGCAGTTTGTGTATATCCAAACATGATTAAGACAGCCAGGAAAGCGGTCGGTGACTCAGGTGTAAAAGTTGCATCGGTGGCGACTGCATTTCCATCGGGACAATACCCATTAAAGTTAAAAATCGAAGATGTAAAAAAATGTATAAATGACGGAGCGGATGAAATTGATATGGTAATTTCAAGAGGAGAATTTTTATCAGGAGATTATGAATTTGTTTACAATGAAATAAAGGAAATTAAAGAAACCTGTGTCGAATCTTCAAAAAATTATTCCGAAAAAAATAAAAAAGTTTACGAAGCACATTTAAAAGTAATTCTCGAAACCGGTGAGCTTGAGACTTTTGACAATGTCCGTAAGGCAAGTTTCATCGCAATGATGGCGGGCGCTGATTTCATAAAAACCTCAACGGGTAAAGTCCAGCCGGCCGCAACATTGCCTGTGACCCTTGTAATGCTCGAAGCGATTAGAGATTACTATAATGAGACGGGAATTAAAATCGGAATGAAACCCGCGGGTGGAATAAAGACTGCAAAAGATGCAATAGCATATTTGGTTTTGGTAAAGGAAACGCTTGGGGAAGAATGGCTGACGCCTGATTTATACAGGCTGGGAGCAAGCTCTGTGCTCAATGATATTCTTATGCAGATTGATAAGCAAAAGTCCGGATATTATCAGGGTGCTGATTATTATACACTGGATTGAAATCTATTTCTGAACCCGCAAAAAATTTTAACGGTTTTTTGAAATTCTTAATTCCTATAAAACCTGCTAAAAATCAGTCTGAACTATGTTAATGAAATTTGTGCTTGCTATATCATTTCTTTTCTATTCAATTGAAGCCTGTTCACAAAATCAGTTTGAAAAAGAAATTACCGCAGGAGACTATAAAATTTTTTTAAAAAACAGCGAGGATGATTTCTTTACAGGCAGCGTTAAGATAACCGATAAAAATAATAACCCGGTTTTTTATGCTGACAGCGTTTATACAAGGTATAACCGGGACACTCTTATTGATTTAAATAATGATGGTGTAAAAGAATTTATACTAGATCTCGGGACGGGAGCTACAATGTATGATTACAACATTTATTTGATTTATGATTTCACAAAAGTAATCATTAACCCGCTGGAAGTACATAACGCAAGCCTGATTTCAGGAATAGATGATTCGCCGAAAATTGTTTCATACGTAAGATTAAGTCCTGCCGCTCTGGGAGCCGGGTATTCATTTCCTCTGAAATATACGGACGGGAAATTAATTTTAGAAAATGATATTAGCGGAAGCGAAGTATTGAAAGGGATTGAGACGGATGAAAAAGAAGACCTCCATTTAATAAATGAATATTCTAAAGCGTTCGGTGAGTGCGATAATGCAAGCGAGATAAAGACTTACTTTGAGGCATACATAATGCAGCAAAAGATTTTGCAGCAGGAAGATAAAGGATGGGATTTTTTTGACAAGTATTATAAATGCAAAGATAAAAAAGAAGCCAGGGCGTCGTTGAAAAAACTAGTACAGGAGGATTATGACTTCTGGAATAATTCTGAATATAAATTTGGTGAGAAATAATTATTAAAACAAATTTCCGGAGACATAAATTAATTACATAAAGAAATAATAATTGTTAATTTAAAATAAAAATAAATTTTAAAATAATATTATGGCAGAGATACAGGAATTCAAAGGAAACAAAGTTCTGAATTTAAATCCCGAAAGTAAGTTTCCCTTTTCATTCGGACTGGCAAAGGCAAAACTGATTTTAGAGAATCTGGATGTAATAAAAAAATTTGTAGAGACAGAAGGAAAGGATTTAGGTGAGTTTGCATCTAAGAAAGCGGACAATACAAACGAAGCCTTTTAAAATACAATAGTCCCAGTTGTCTGATACTTACAAAAAAGTCACAACTCCAGGCGTTGTGCATTACATAGAAAAGTTTTTTGACGAGCGAATTTACATCAATTATTTCGAACCGTTTAAGTGAACAAGAGGTTCGTCAGCATTCTTGAATAACTTTGTATAGTTTTGTGTAGGTGCATCAGCGCCGTGATAAAGTGAAGCGAAGGGTTCTTCAAATTTTCTTTCCAGCTTACGCGGATTTTTAAGATTCATAGACAAACCAATGTTTGCCTGGGTAATGTATTGATTACGGTTTACGCTATCGAGATTTTTATGAGCTGTTATAGCCCAGCAAGTAGAACTTCCCTGCTTTGCAATATCAACACTCCAGCAAAGAAACAGCTGCCATAGCCGGAACCAGTAATTACCGTATTTATTATTTATATATTCTTCATTCTTCATCCAGTTAAGATACCAGCTGTGCAGAGTGTGAGAATAATGTATACCGATATTTTCAATATGTCCGACTTCAAAGTTTGCACTTTGAAGAGAGCCAACTAAAAATTTCAGAGGTAAAGATGCATCGGCTCCGCTGAAAATATATTCATTCATGAACAGTCCCCATATCATATCCTGCCAGTGTTCGCCTTTATGGAATATACCCGGATTGGCACGAAGACCAGCCTGCTGTATATAAAATTTACCGTCATCTTCCAGTTTTTCATAAATCATTTGTATAAATCCTTTAAACTTTCGTACGCCTACATGCTCTCCCATTTCAAGACAAGAAATCCTATTCCATTTTTTGCCTTCGGGAATATCGCGGTAATCCTTTCTGAGAATTCTGGCCTGATCATTATTTAGACCGTGATCTTTTATCTGTTGCATTCCCCAGTTAGTACCTTCCTGAGCCAGGGTTACTCCTGTCGCATCAACATCAAAATATTTGGAAGCATAGGTCACTAATGTCCCCCAACCGCATCCGATATCCAGAAATTTTTCTCCGGGTTTCATCATCAGTTTTTGGCACACCATTTCCATTTTACGGTCCTGTGCTTTTTCAAGAGTTTCTGTTTTTGGATCTGTCCAGAAGCCGCTTGTATAGACCATCCGCGGTCCTAAAAAGGCGGCAAAAAAATCATTCCCCCGGTCGTAATGCTCACGCACAATACGTTCATCCTGTTTTTTCGAATGTATCAATACTTCAGGAATAAACCTTGAAAAGAAAAATTTAAAATGATTTGCAGTAAGACTATAATCAAAAAATTGTGACCGGCTTTCCATAAATTCTTCAAAGTTTCCATTTATTTCAATCCGTCCGTTTATAAAATCCTCTATAAAAAGACCGAAAGATACTTTTTTACCTTCTTTGTATCTGGAACGCACTGAGTCTGTTTTTGAAATAATATATTCTAACGGACACGCTTCTATTTCTAATAGCATTTTATTTAATTTAAATATTAATAATTATTTCCTTGATTGAAATCAGAAAATTTAATTTAGAAGTCAACTATGAATTTTAATTTTCCCCCGAGACCGTCCTGAATAATTTTCATCAGTGTCGAAAGCCTAATATCGCTTCCGCTATTTTCTATCCGGGAAATATAGAATTTGGTTGTACCCGACTTTATTGCAAGGGCTTCCTGTGTGAGGTTTCTGAATTTTCTTGCTTCTTTAATTATTACTCCGAGTTTAAAAGATTCTAATTCCTTTTCATAGTTATTTCTATCACTGGTTCCTATCTTGCCGTATTCGATGTCCAGGTGATCACCGAAAGACTTTAATTTGTTTGTCTTCCTTTTTTTCAAAGTATTC
>JBBRTN010000171.1:0-5109 GCA_038244395.1 Ignavibacteria bacterium | reverse complement strand
TCCAGGAACTCTACTTCCAACTGCTCGGTCAGCGCAATCGCGAACTCTTCCATGTCGCCAAACTCGTCGGCGGCGTCGTCGAGTACCGCAACCATGCCGGACGCGGGGGCGATGTCTACGTTCCGGTCGCGAAGGAGAAGCAGGCGAATTTGTATTATCATGCACAACTGTCAGGCTCAATATTGTATTTAACATTGTCATAGGGTTTCCGGTCGTCGTATCATATTTAATTCTCAAGAGCTCTTCAGTAAGGTCAACCGACGCATTATTATAAAATGTATAATTCCTGAATGCCTGCAGGTAAGAAGT
Source organism: Ignavibacteria bacterium (assembly GCA_038244395.1). Taxonomy (GTDB): domain Bacteria; phylum Bacteroidota; class Ignavibacteria; order Tepidaquicellales; family Tepidaquicellaceae; genus JAGPCH01. The sequence continues at coordinate 4,800 of JBBRTN010000171.1, read as the reverse complement.
CAGATTTCCCAGGTAATAATTTTTTGAATTCGTTTCATTATATAATCCAATGGTAACTTTATTAGTAAGATAGGAATCGTTATTAAATATATGCGGCTTGGTTATCGAACCGGTAAATTCGACGCGATTAATAGTCAGTGAATGAAACAAGCCGTCGAAGGATAAATTAAGTATCTTTCCTCCTCCGAGAAAATATTTATTTATATACTGTACTCCTCCTCCGAGATAAAATATATTGTCAATATAGACTGCATTTCCGAACGGACTTATTTCTATCTTCTTATTGAGTATTATTGTTGCGGTAAAATCAACTTTCCCGTTATTAATTTCTGACGGAGTAATCCGTGAGGTCTGTACTATCGCTATTTTCGCCATGTTGCCGTCGCTCTCAAGCTTTTTTTCTTTGCTGTAAATATCTCCTTCATTGTATGTGATTTCTGTTTTAAAAAGTTCTTTATCAACACCGTATTTATTTTCTTTTATCTCAATTTTAGTTTTTCCAAAATAGAAAATAGTATCTGCTCCCTGAAAATTAAGAGTCACTGTCAGCCGGTCTGAGGCAGAGAGTGAATATTTTGTTACAACTGTACTTGAATCTTCTTTCAGCCTTGCATTCATATAGCCGTTGTTCTGCAGCATATCAATGATGGTGTTTGTCTGCTGCAAGACCAAAAGCTTATCATAAAAGTCATTTGATTTTATTTTTTTGATCTTACTCAGAGACTTTTGAATCTTGGCGGGAAGGCTGTCAAGACCGGTATAGATGAGAGAATCAATTTTGTAATGCTTATTTTCTTTTATAAAGATTTCAATATATACTTCTTCATCTTTGAGATTATACTTAACATTCGTATCTATCTTTGAGTCAAAGAATCCTTTGTCAAAATAAAATTTCCTTAGTTTATAAATGTTATCGGAGAGAAGCTTTGGTTTGTAAACATCAGATTTTTTAATTCCCAAAGCCGATATTAAAACATCATCATCAAAGGATTTAGTATCTTTATGAGTAATTTTTATTTCATCTATAGTTAATAGCTGGGAATAAACCGGTGATGAGATTACACAAAGAAATAGTAATATTAAAATAAGTCTTAAGAATTTCCGGAATGGTTTCATTTACAGTTCATTTGTAAAGCACATAATATTTTCTACTCCCTATACTTGATTATTACTTAGATCCTTATTGTCCTTTTATATTGCATGATTGAATTAAATGCTTTCGGTCAGAAAAAATAAAATATTTTTTTTAATAACAATAATAAGTGCCAATCATATGCCAAATAACCAACCTGTTAATTTCAATTTTTACTTCTTTTATCTATAAATAAGTATAAATAAGTATAGATAAGTATAGATAAGTATAGGTAAGTTAATAAGGTGACATCATTGACAATATATGTCAATAATAAAAATAATTTATTATATCGTCACTCATCAATAGCAGTCAAAACACTATGTCCGGCTGGATCCAAAAAAAACGGCTTCAGCTTTAATAAGCCGAAGCCGCATAGCTTCTATTTCTGATGACCTGAATTATTTTAAATTAAAACGGAAGGTCATCTTCATTTCCTTTATCTGAAACCTGCGCCGCTTCCCCGTTTGATGCATCACTTGGTACTGCGCCGCTTCCTTTGTTGTCAAGCATCACCATTTCATTCATCACAATTTTCGTAAAATAATTTTTCTTACCATCTTTCTCGTATGTATCAGTCTGAATTTTTCCCTCGAGATAAATTTTACTGCCTTTCTTTAAATACTGCGAACAAATCTCCGCAAGTTTTCTCCATGCTGTAATGTTATGCCATTCGGTCTTTTCAATCCAGTTTCCATCATCACCTTTGTAAGAATCGTTTGTTGCAATGGAAAACTTGCAAACCGCTGTACCGCTTGGAGTGTAGGACAGTTCGGGGTCCTTTCCCAGATGTCCGATCAACATTACTTTATTTAATCCCTTTGCCATGATTTCCTCCCTTTCGTTTTATTTTTTTTCCTGCCACAAACTTACTGTATTTTTATCTAATAGTAAATACTTTTTGTTACTCAATACCAAAATGTCCTTGTATTTTTTTCTTTTGCCTGCGACAACAAAAACTTTCTTTTCAACAATTGCATTCTTATCCAGATCATATAAATAAATTTCTTTCCCGTTAAAAAGATAAAGTATGTTTCCCTTTATCGTAAATGTTTCCAGATTTTCAATCTCATACCTGTTTAGATAATTTCCGAGGTTGTCGTATCTCAGGACTGAATTATATTTCTTATCTAAAATGTAAATAAAGTTCTTGTCATCTTTCAGAATTTTCACAGGTCTCGCGAGCTGTCCTTTACCTGATTTATAATCTCCAAAGACTCCTGACGGATATCTGCCGTCTTGATAAATTACGATGCGGCTGTTGTCTTTATCGATTACATATATCTCATTTGAATTTAAGATCAGCGTTGCAACAGGAGTATTGTACTGAAGCTCAGGAGGAAAAGCCGGCAGATTTGTTTTTAATATTGAGATCGGATTCAGCTCAAGGTCAAGGCGCTGCACCCTTCTGTTCTTACCGTCAGAAACAAAAATATCCAGACCGGATGAACCGTCAATAAAAGTCGGCGAATCATACTGCCCGTCAGACCAGCCCTGCTTTCCGTTCCGCTTTTTATAATCCAGCGAGTTACTGAATTTTACTATCTGGTTTTCAGCGGCATCAAGTACATAAATATTTTCCTTTCCGTCTGTAGTAACAGACACTGCATTGGTAAAGCCCTTTACTTGTTTATCAAGGACAAGTATGCTGTCGCCCGGTGAAAAAAGAAAATTTAAAAAAATTAAAAGTATCATAAACTAATTTTGAATTTGTTTTTATAAATATTTATCTATACACATCTTCAGTCTTTCCTTAACCGATTCATAACTTTCCTTTGGTTCCTTTACTCATTCATCAGAAAGGATAATGTCATGTAAATCTTCCCGGACTTTTGAAAATTTTTTCAAGTCCAGCACTACAACATTTTTTTTTCCTTTTTCATCCGTGATATAACTAACACCAGTCATAATTTTTAGTTTTCTGTTTAAATTAATAATTTTATTATTATAAACTATTTATTGTTTTATCAAAAAATAATTAAAAATCTTTGGAATCAAGAGTTTCTTCTTGACACCACTCAAATGAATCATACTTAATTTAAATCTTCCAAACCCTTTTACCCTTAGTCTTTTCCGGATTTGCAATCTTTCCGATTTTTTGAAGTTCGATTAATATTTTTATTTTTTCTTCAATCATCAGCTGGGCTTGATTCCTGTGAAACTCTTTTTTTGAATCAAATATCTTTTGCACTTCTTTAGTTATATTATTTTTCACAATCTAATTATTCATACTTTTATACTTCGCTTCAATGATTGGATTCCCGCTAAGAGCTTGCGGGAATGACAAAATATAATTCCCAATTCGAAATCCCAAATTCTAATTCGGGTTAATCCCAAATCAAAATTTAAATCTAACTCCAAGACCCTTGTAGTTCAGGTAATTTCCGTAATACTGACCTCTGTAATCCTGACCGTCATAATAATCAAAATAAAAATTAACTGACCGTGAATTCCTCTCGCCTATTGAAATCCCGGTTTCACAATTTTCATTAAGATTAACCACAGAATTTACTGACGCAAGATTCAAATTGTTTGAAATATACAAACTGAAAATACGCGTAAAATAGTTTCTGAATTCCAGACCTGACTGGCATGATAAATTTGATATGCTGTTTGGAATAGAGTGAAAAATATAATTCAATGCAAACAAACCTTTGAAAGATAAATTTCTATTTAAATAATAATGATCCATAAAAGCTGCATTGATAAATTCTTCACTGTAAACAACCGGAGTAAAAATTGTGTCTGTCCTTTGATACTGATGTCCGTCTTCAAAATGAGATGAGATATGTGAAATCCTTAATCTTCCGGAAATCTTATTCTTTACTGATGTCATTTTTTTGAAATTAAAATTTATTCCGAAAAAATAATCAATTGCATCCACGGGAAATTTGAAATTATCTTCGCTTCTCAGATTGGAAAAAGTAAACATATCTATTCCGAATGAAAATGTATTTTGATTTGCTTTGTATCCGATTAAATCCAGAGCAGCTCCGATATCAAGTGTCAGATTTTTTTTATTGGTAAATTTCGTCACACCCATTCGCGGCTCGAGTATGCTTGATTCAGTCGGCACAAAAACCAGGTTGGTTGTGAAAAAATAGAGGCTGTCATTTTTTGAAACAGCTTCTCCGGAAAAAGATATTTGAATAATTAAAATGACAAGAAGTGTTAAAACTTTCAATGAGAGTCAGTTAAATCTTTTCCTGTTTTTCAGGTAGTCAACGAAAATATTCTGACCGAGGCTGTCCAGGTCGGAGTAATATGCTTTGCCGTTATTTGCCTTCGTAAATTCTTCAATGAAATTAACCAGATAATAATCCTGAGCAATCATAAATGTAGTAATTTTTATTTTATCCTTCCTGCATGCTACAGCTTCATCAAGAGTCTTATTTACAATTCTCGGATCAAGCCCGAATGAATTTTTGTAGATTCTTCCGTCGTCGGTGAATAGTGCAGATGGCTTCCCGTCCGTTATCATGAATATCTGCTTATTGACATTCCCCTTCTTTCGTAAAATCTGTCTGGATAATTTCAGTCCCGCTTTTGTATTAGTATGAAAAGGTCCGACAGCTAGGAACGGAAGGTCACGGACAGAAATTTCCTTTGCATCGTCGCCGAAGACTACAATGTTCAATTTGTCTTTAGGGTAACGCGTGAGTATCAGT
>JBBRTN010000170.1:0-5126 GCA_038244395.1 Ignavibacteria bacterium | reverse complement strand
GAATATCGTAAGCTCCTACATATCCGACCATATAGAATTTTGTTTTTGCATTCCTGTAAGTATTTGGAAAATAAGATACGCTTGTCAGGAAAGGAATCAAATTATAGTAGGCACCATAATCGTCGTAAATAGCACCGTTCTTAAATGTCTGCAGCCCGGTATTTTGTTTGCTGAAAACATTCCATCCGAACAGAAGACCAAGAGCTGTATTCCTGCTGATAAATTCCTTTCCGTCAAATGATACTCCCGCAAAACTCGGGTTTTTTAAAAAATCGCTTGTTTGTCCGGTTGGGAATGAAACATTATAATAAACAGATGCAAGATATTTTCCCTTTTGCTGTGAAAAAGCAGAAGAAGATATTAAGAATGCGAATACAATTATAAATATTGATTTAATTTTCATATATTTTCTAAATTTAATTTTAATTTTTTAAAGTTATAATTTTCAAATGCTGTTTATTTTAAATAAGGTGACTGACTGAATGCCTGGTTTATTCCCTGCGTAATTAAAGTAGTGGTGCTTGTTCCCTGACCTACTGCTGCATTAAGGACTCCGGACCATTCAACAGGAGCAGTTGTTGAGTCTACAGCATTGTAATCGGACATTAACATTATTAAAGTGCCGGTTGTATATGAATATGAATATGAATTATACGGTGGATAATACCAGTTGTAACCATAGTATCCCCAGTAATTGTAACCGTTATTAACAACAACAGTACTTGTGGTTACCCCGGCTCTGACAACTATGACTCCCGGTCCTGTTAGCGTTGTTGTCTCCTCAACCCAGCCAAGAGCATTTAAATTAGTTCTCATGTTCTGAACGATCTGAGCATCATAAGCGTCTGTAATAGATGAACCACCGATCTTAACTACAGTATCACTTAGGTAGTAATGTGTTACTGCTCCGAAATTGTAAGTGTTATTGTAAGCAGTCACCACGACATTTGAAGTATTAGGATCAATACCGTAATCGTAGTAGCAAGATGAAAATATTCCCGCAGCGCAGATTACAAGCGCAGCTGCAAGAGATTTAATTTTAATTTGTTTTGTCATTTATTAACCTTTCTATTTTAATTTTAAATTTGATTTTAATTTTATTACGGTTATGAAAATTTTTGTTGCAAATATAACTTGGAAATTTTCAAAAATCTATTATAAAAAAAGATATTCACAGTAAAAGGGGATAGCAGTATAATTATTTTCAGAATCAATTCAATTATTAAATTACTTTTTTTTTGTATCACAGTTAATATGTACTTTCAAAACGAATTGAATAAAAAATTTATAGGCGGCGGTTTCTAAGAAAACTATTTTATTATTCTTATGAGATAATAAAGAAGGGGATGAATAATTAAAAGATATATGCAAATCAAAACTCATTTATCAGCCCGAAGTTGAGATTGCCTTCAAGCAGTCCGTTACCAATACCAAGTGCATAGCTCACTCCAATGAGACCGAGCCCGGTTTCAAGACGGACTCCGATGCCGTAACCGTGAAGGAAACCACTTTGCTCTTCAATATTATTTGTAATATCAGGCGGGAGGAAATAATATCCTGCGTCATAAAAAATAAAAAGAAAACCTTTCCTTGAAATCGCGTACCTGAGTTCGAGATTGCTTACTGCAAGACGGGAAGCAAGAAATTGTTCATTCCTGTAGCCGCGGATATACTTGTTGCCGCCTATACGGTAGTAGTCTGAATTCTCAAGCTTTTCGGAACGCACTTCACCTCCGAATAGTCTCAGCAAAAGTGTCTGCCGTTTAATGAAAGAAGAATAAAAATCCATATCAATGGAGTATCTCTGAATGGAATAAACTTCTTTATATCCAAGTCCCTGCAGCTGTGCAATATTAAAAATTCTCTTGTTGCCGTATGAATAATATGTCTTATACAGAAATCCCTTCCCCGGAATATAAATATTATCCCTGCTGTCATAAATTAATTCCACTCCGGTAGATAATATTCTGGAATCCGCAATGACATAAGGAGGATCGGGAATATCCGAAGGAATAACTCTTTCATATCCTCCGACTGCCGACAGAGTGAATTTATCCGAGAAAAGAAAATCTCCTTTTAGGTCGAGATTTCTTTTGGTATAAGTAGAATCCTGAATTCTCTGGAGAAATCCGAAACTTAAATTAAGTGGCAGGCTGAAGAAATACGGTTCGAAATATCTGAAAGAAAGTTCCTGTGTCTGCTGGACTTCCTGCTGATATTTAGCCTCAAGTTTCCTGCCGGTTCCAAAGAGATTGCGGAATGAAACGTTTACAAGTCCTGAAAAATATCCCGGGAGATTTCCCGACGGGGGAACGTAACCAAGCACTCCGTCGAATGTATTTGTATTTCCTTCTTTGACTTCTATAAGAAGACCCGTTTCATCCGAACTTTTTATTGTATAAATCCTCGGGTCAGAAACCGATTCAAAAATATTAAGCCTGTCAAGGCGCTCCTTCATTTCTCCTGTTGTTTGGGAATTTATTGTCTTATTCTTATCAAGTTTAAGCTCACGGATTATTACATAATCCTTTGTATTGTCATTTCCTTTTATTTTTATCTGGTCAATTTTTACTTTCGAATTTTCCGTCACAGCAAGATCAATTTTAATTTTCTCATTTCCATTGTCCTTGTAGACTGAAATATCAGTAATATTAATCTTGGCAAAAGGCAGTCCTAATTTTTCATATGTCTTGAGAAGGTCAGCAATATCCTGATTGAGAACATTATCATTAAGATTATCTCCTATCTTAGTATCGAAATTTTTTAATATGGCATTCTTGCTTAATGATGAAACTCCCTGAAACTCTATTTTGCCAATGGTAATCTTCTTTCCCTCGTTTATTTTTAATGTGATATCAGCAAAGGAAGAGTCATTGCTGAAGAGAATTTTTTCTTCATCGAACTTTGCAAAAAGATATCCCGAGGATTTATATCTGTCGCGTATAGTTTTCAGGTCAATCTGAAACTGGTCCTGCTTGAATACTCCGTTTTTTTTTGTCAGCATTAGATTGTCTATATCAGTCGAAGTCAGATAATTATTGCCTGAAACGTCAAGCGAATTGACAATCGTCTGCGCGCCGGAATTTATTGCGAGAGAAAAATAAAGCGGTATTAAAAATAAAAGTCTAAGCATATCGGTATTTGTAAACTAATTTAATTGAATTAAAATTAAAACTGATTAAAAATATTCGGTTGCAATGTTCACAGCCAGCACGATAAAATATTGACAAGAGCACTTTGAATAAGAGCTAATTAATTATTGTAATTTATCTTGAAAATCTGTAATAAAATTACGATTTTGCAAATGATTTTAGACAGAGTAAAAATATCGGTTTCATTAGTTTTAATAGTAATATTTGCTTTAACATCAGGGTGTACTGCAACCATTGAAATAACACAGTCAGTAAGGAATCCCATTTTTAAGATATTAAGCTTAGATAACTTTAAAATTTCCGGAATAAATATTATAAATATTAAGGATAAAAAATCCTTTCCGGAGTTAACGGATATTGAGCAATCGAAGCTTTCCGAAGCAATTGCCGCTAAGAAATTACCCTCATCGTTTACTCTAAATATCCTGGTACAAAATCCTAATGACGGGTCAGGGGGGACTCGCAATATGACAGCCCTGTTAAAAAGTTTTGACTGGCGTCTATTGATAGACGGCAGGGAAACAGTCAGCGGAAATATTAAAAATGAAATTGAAATAAAAAAAGATACTGTAGTCACGTTGAATATTAATATTGATCTGATTAAATATTTCCCTGAACTAAAAAGTGTTAATGATTTGTCTGACTTTGCGTTTTCAATGGGGAATAATTTATCGGGATATATTGTAAAGGTAAAACCGGTAGTTGAAACTGAGCTTGGACCGTTAGTCACAAGTGAAATATCAATAGTCAGCAAAGAATTTCGTTAGAAGATAAAAGCTATAAAGATTTATAAAGATTTATAAAGATTTATAAAGATAAGCAGAAAGATAATTGAGTAAAATTGTTGTTGCAATCGATGGTCCCTCCGGGACAGGTAAAAGCACCACAGCCAGGATACTGGCAGAGAAACTGAATTTTATGTATGTAGACAGCGGTGCGATGTATAGAGCTATTACATATGAGCTTATGGTTAATAACATTAAGCCTAATGACATAAAAAGAATTCTTGAGGTTACAAAAAATGCTGAGATGTCATTCAGCGGCGAGGAGTTTAATTTAAACGGGAAGAATATTACAAAGGAAATCCGGTCGCTTGAAGTAACAAATAAAGTCAGTGCAGTTAGTGCAATCAAGGAGATAAGAAAAATCCTAGTTGACACGCAAAGGTCCTATGCAAAAGACAATGATATAGTTATGGACGGAAGAGACATAGGAACGGTAGTATTTCCGGAAGCCAAGTTCAAGTTTTTTTTAGTGTGCGATCTGAAGGTAAGAAGTGCAAGAAGGAGACAGGACTTTATGGACAGCGGATTTAAAATTCCAATAGAGAAAATTATGATGGAGCTCAGGAAAAGAGATGAAATAGATTCATCGCGAAAGGAGAGTCCATTAAGGAAGGCAAAGGATGCAGTAGAAGTGGATACGACAAACATGATAATCGAGGAGCAGGTTAATTACCTGATGTGCAAGGTTAACGGACTGGATTAATTCAGAAAAGAGATTTAAAAAAATATTTTTTCAAAACGCCCTTGTCAAAGGGAATTTATTAACTAAACACTCTTAAGACTCTATAATTTTTTAGGATTAAGAGAAAAAAATAATCTCCGGATTTCCGGGATGCGGGAGTAAATAAGAAATTATGTCAGAAACAGAATCAAACACAATGGAAGCAGAAACAGAAGTAAAGAAGAATTCTTTATCAAATGAAAAAGCTTCTCAAAAGGAAACCTCCGGAAAAGAAGAGAAGGATAAGATTAAAATTCTTGTCAGTGACTATGATGAAGACGAATATAAAAAAATGCTCAGCCTGTATGAAAAGACTTTCAATGTTATAAAGGAAAATGAACTTGTTAAGGGTAAGATAGTTGCAATTAACGGTGATGATGTCTTAATAGACATTGGCTCTAAGTCAGACGGAAGGGTTTCAGTGAATGAATTTTCAGACCCTGACGAGATAAAAGTCGGGAATGAAAT
>JBBRTN010000169.1:0-5154 GCA_038244395.1 Ignavibacteria bacterium | reverse complement strand
TTTGCAAAGCTTAACCGTATTGACCGAAAGCATAAACAAATACTTATATCCGAAAAAAAATTGCTGAAGGGAATAAGTAGTTTGATGAACTCAGTATCAAAGAGTGAATCTTTATTCATTCTTGAAGAATTAAAATTTTCCTTTGAAAAGTTATCAGCCACATTAACTGAAAGAATTTTCATAATCCGGATGGGATTAATTAACTGGGTTGACAGGAGTATACAAAAATTAAAATAAATTACCCAAAGGATGTACGACGAAACATTTCCATGAAACTCTCAATCGGCGGAGTCAAAGACTGGCTGCTCACAAAAAATAGAATTATTAATTAAAAATTAATTCTCTAACCTGCTATGATTTCATTTTAACACAATCATTTTTTTTGAAGCGGAGATAACACCGGACACCAGCTTATAGTAATAAATCCCGCTGGGCAAACTACCTGCATTGAATTCGACTTTATATTCCCCCGGATTTTGCTTTTCATTTACCAGTGTTTCAATTTCATTTCCAAGAGTATCATACACTTTTAGCAATACATAATTTAGATTCGTCAAAGTATAGCTGATCGTAGTTATTGGGTTAAAGGGATTCGGATAATTTTGCCCGAGACCTATCCCGAATGGAGGAGAGAGATTTTGGAAATTTATTTCCGTTAACAAATTATACTTATATATTGCGCCGTTTGCGCCGACTGCCCAGCCGTTAAGAGAATCGGCGAATTCAATATCAAATAATTGTGAATTATCCGGAGGTTCCATTGCAGTCCAGTCATTGCCGTAGTCAGTTGATAAAAAAAGTTTTTGCTGGTAACCAACCGTCATCCAGCCTTCTTTTTTTGTCCTGAAATCTATCGATGTTATTCTTCCAATGTATCCTAAATTAAAATCTCCCCAGTTCAATCCGCTGTCATTGCTTTTAAAATAATTCGCTCCGAATTTAAAATCACCCGACACAGTATATAAAGAATCCGGAGATGCAATATAAATATCATTTAATGCGTCAGGTCCCAGAGTTTTTGCTTTCCAGTTAAGTCCGGTATTAGTGGTCTTCCAGATAAGTCCGCCGAAATCCTGGGCTCCTCCGCAGGCAAATCCTGTCTGCGCGTTAATAAACAAAATTTTCTGTACGGGGAGCCCGTCTGTCATCACCGAATCTGAAACTGCATTGTTCCAGGAAGTACCGCCATTGGTGGTATATAAAATAAATTTAGGAATACCTCCTAAAAAACCTCTTTGAGAATCAAGGAAATAAATATCGTTATAATAATAGTTTGTATCTGGGAGCATGGACCTGTTCCAGTTAGCTCCGCCGTTAGTTGTTTTTAAAATTACAGTTCCCGAAAACTCTAAAGGGCCGGGATTAAATATCCAGGCAAGAGCCCACCCGGAATCGGCATTTAAAAAAAACACGGTTCGAATGTCTTCGAAAATTTCAGTTGGCTGTATATTCCAGGTTAACCCGGAGTTTGTAGTGTTTAGAATAATTCCCGAGTCGCCTGATATCCAGCCCGTCATGGAATTTATAAAAAAACACTTCTTTAAATTTCGGGAGGCAGGGCTTTGCTGACTATTCCAAAATGAACCTGATGCTGAAGTTATGTCAGGATAAATGAGTAATACAAAAAAAGATAAAAGAGTTAAAAGTGATTTCAAAAAAAAATATTAAGTGTGAAGTAGAGAAACAGCAAGGCATTCAAATTAATTCGTCTGATCAGATTTAATATTTTTAATATATGGAGACTACTGATTATTTTCAATTTAGTTTTAGTCCGGATATTTAATGCCTCACTCATTTGAAGTGCCGGCGAAATTTGTATACAGAATATGGACTTGAAAATAGAAACGGATACATCTTATTTGCATTCATCAAAATTATTTTACTCACATCTAACTTGTTTTTTTGAAAGGGAAAAAATTGAAAAACAAATTACTCTTCACATTTACATTTTTACTTTGTTTCATTTCAGCCCGCTTTGCTTTCTCACAATATTCTCCGGCAGATCAAATGAAGTGGAACGTTGATCCGAGGCAATCTGCAATGTATGATGAGAATACATATCATCCGGCAGATTTACCAAGCTCAAACGGATTTGATTATAATGTTGTCACTGTCCCCAGCACAGAACAATATGTACCGACTCCTAACGGCGTTCTCGCCATAGGTCCAAGCGTCAGAATTTTACCATCAGGTACAACTCAAAGTGAATTGTACATGACAAGAAGCGCAGTTAATCCATTAATACTTTACGGTTCGTCAAACTCCTACAATACAGGAACCGGAGTAATCAGCGAAGGCACTTATGTCTCTACAAACGGAGGCGTAACATGGGGCGGAATGGATTTACTCGGACCGACAAATCAGGGTGGCGACCCCGGTCCTACAATTGATAAGAACGGAGTATTCATTATGACACATTTAGGATATACAACATCAGGAATGTTTGCAAACCGTTCCGTCAACAACGGAGCTACCTGGGCGAATAATGTTACAATCTTAGCCGGGTCAATGGACAAAAATTTAGCTACTACAGATGATGCGGTGTCAAGTTCTTTTTACGGAAGGTCATACTGCGTTTGGTCAAGATTTACTGCGAGCCTGCCGCCTATAGATATCTCTTATACCAATGACGGCGGGGCTACATGGTCAGCCGCGGCAGATATTAATGTTTCCCCTGCAGGCCATTATTCACAGGGCTGTGATACAAGAGTGGGACCTAACGGCGAACTTTATGTTTGCTGGACTAATCCTGTTGCCAGCTCACCTTTTACGGAAGATTTCTGCGGGTTCGCAAAATCAGTGAACGGCGGAGTAAGTTGGACAATTAATAATAATAATATTTTTGACATGAACGGAATAAGAGGTACATTTCCTACAGTCAATAATATCAGAGTAAATAGTTTTCCCAGAATAGATGTAGACAGAACATGCGGTCCTCGTAAAGGCTGGATTTATATAGTAGTATCACAAATAAATCTTGCACCTGCAGGCTCTGATCCGGACATAGTTATTCACAGATCTTCTGACGGCGGAGTTACTTGGTCAGCAGGAGTAAGGGTAAATCAGGATGGTTTAAGCAACGGGAAACTTCAGTATTTACCATGTGTTCGCGTTGATGAAAGCGGAGCAGTTAATGTATTTTATTATGATAATAGAAACACCGCAGCGCCTGTCATGCAAAATTATTTATCACGCTCCACTGACGGCGGAGCTACATTCACTGACGTAAAAGTAACCGATCATAATTTTACACCTGCACCGATTTCCGGATTAGCAACAGGTTATCAGGGAGATTATATCGGAGTTACTTCTGCAAACGGAAAAGTATGGTGCAACTGGATGGATAACAGCAGTGGAATTTACCAGTCATGGGTTGCTAGTGTTGACTATACAATACCAAATTTATGCGATGACTTTTCATGTCCGGATTTTCCGCCGGTTAATATGACGGAAGAATTTTCAGGTACAAACTATTGGACAAGACAAACACCCAGCGCTTATGCATCAGGTTCCGGTTCAGCAAAATTTGATTTCTGGAGTGCAAGTGCGGGAGTAACTCAGTCGTTGGTTACACTGCCGCTTACCGCTGCTGTATCAGGTACCTATCTGACTTTTGACAGAGCATATTCTCCATGGTCTGCGGGTACAGATTCATTAATTGTCGAAACATCATTAAACGGAGGAGCCACATACTCTGCATTGTCCAGGTTATGGGGCAACAATTCGGGTAGTGCGCCTTTAAATACTGTTGGGATTCTTTCCAATTTCTCTCCTACATCAGGAGGACAATGGGCTCCCTTTATTTTCGCATTGCCGGTTGGAACTAACAAAATCCGTTTGAGAGCTGTTAGTGGATTTGGAAATAATTTGTATATTGATAATGTCTGTGTGCAGTCACTGCCGGCACCTTCGTCAACGGGCGGCATTGGAGTAGTTCCGCAAGGCTTCTACAGAGCTTTACCATTTCCTCAGGCAATTCCGGATACTGTCCGTACTTTCCTTGCCAGAGTGGATTTTCCAAATGTAAAAGTTGATTCTGCAATTTCATATTTAAGTACAAATGCAGTAGCATCTTCACCTTATACAAGAGCTCTCAGCGGAACATACTATATTGTTGTTGATCACAGGAACAGTATTGAAACTTGGAGCAAATCAGGAGGAGAACTTTATTCGAGAGGCAGTACTCTTAATTTTAATTTTATTAGTCCTGTAAATCAGGCATATAATAATAATCAGGCGTTTATAGATCCGGCACCATACTATGGAATGTACGGAGGCGATGTAACCAGGGATAATTCCGTTGACCTTGCCGACGTTGCGCAAATAGAAAATGCCGCCTTAAATTTCTCAACAGGATATGTAGTTGAAGACCTGACCGGCGATAACTTCGTTGATTTAAATGACCTGGCAATTGCAGATAATAATTCATTTAATTTTGTAATGAGGCAGGCGCCTCCGGGAGCAGAGCCGGCACCTCCACCATTCCTGCAGAATGATTCGAGAAATATAATATTTGAAAATGATGCTCAAAGACAAAAATATGAATTATCAGTCAAGCTAATGAAAGAGCAGGAATCGAAAAGAAAAGAAAACGAAGTAAATCAAAATATTATTAATCAGAGAATTGAACTCAGAAAAGAAAGTCTGAAGAATGCTGAGAGAATAAAACAAACGGATGAAGCAATACAGTCCGGACACCAGCATGATATTTATCACGGTAAGACACTTGGTGAATAATCTTTTCTGAATTACTTAGCACCAAATTTTTTAACCTTTTTATATCTTAAAGACTGAAGTAAAAAATACTTCAGTCTTTTTTATTATGTTTTTAAGAATGCATATTCAGTAAAATTCCATTTTGAATCGGAAAAAAATCATTCTCAATCTTTATTCTTCCGGCTTCCCGGAATGCAGTAAAATTGACTTGAAAATAAAATTGTTATACGTGTATATTAGAATGTAAATTCAAAAAAATTCATTCTAAAATAAAAAAGTTAAAACAGAAAGGGAAAAAATGAAAACTAATTTATTGGTTACAGCAGGTGTTATTTCATTTTTATGGTTTTGCTACTCGGGGTTTTCTTCTGGGGATGATGATCCCAGATGGTTTCAGGACCCGAGAACTTCTATCGGACTAAGTCCGGAAGGAGAATA
>JBBRTN010000168.1:0-5167 GCA_038244395.1 Ignavibacteria bacterium | reverse complement strand
TATGTTTACATTAATATTAATCTGAGCTGCTCTTGAGAAAATATTCTTCAGACCGTAACCCTTTGGGCAGTTGTCCATATCAAATCCTATCCCGTTATCTTCAAGCACTATTTCCAGATCATCATCATAAAAAGAAAACGCAAGGTGGACATTTGAGCATCTCGAGTATTTTAATATATTATTCATTCCTTCCTTGAAAATATAAATCAAATGTCTTTTGCTGTTCATTGATAAAATAATATTTCTAAATTCCTCGGATATTCCGTTTACCGAAAAATTTATACCGGTGTTTTCGAATAACTCATTTCCGAAATCCCTGAGTCTTACTGCAAAATCGTATAAGGAATCTTCATGCGGGTTCATAGCCCAGATTAAATCCTTGGCTCCGCTCTGAAGGCTGTTGGAAGTTTCTACTATGCTGTTAAGGTCATTTGTCAGGCCGTTTGCCGAAGGTCTCAGCTTTTTATTTATTCTCCTGCTATACATTGAAATGCGGGTCAGCTTATGTCCAAGTTCATCGTGATAATCCCTTGATGCCTGCTCACGCATAAGCTCTCTTTCCCTTTCCTTTATTTTTTCAAGTTCAATTAAATTTTTTACTCTTAGTTTCACTCTGTAATTCTGAATTAAAATTATTAATGCTGTTAATAAAATTATAATGCATCCGTAAAACCACCATGTCTTCCAGAACGGAGGAGTAATAGTAATTTTGAAAGAAGATTCTTTTTCATTCCATACCCCGTCTGAGTTTGTACCCATGACTTTAAAAACGTAATTACCCGGGTTTAGATTTGTATAAACTGCATTATCTGAGTTTCCGCTGAAATTCCATTTCCTATCGAATCCTTCAAGCATATAACTGAACTTATTTTTTTTAGGATTAGTAAAGTCAGTTGATGTAAAACCGATTTTTATATAACTGTCATCATAGCTTAATTCAATATCATTCATTCCGGAAATATCAATTTCATGCTTGTCATTGTCGTTGTATTTTACAAGAGAAGTGAATACAATGTCCGGCACATAGCTGCTTTCTTTTATACCGGCAGGATTTATAATATTAACGCCGTTAATTCCTCCGAAAATAATTTCACCGTTTTTTCCTATATAGTAAGAACCGGCATTGAACATATTACTGAGCAGCCCGTCTTCAGAATCATAATTTTTGAATACCTTATTCTTAATATCAAATCTTGAAATACCTTTGAAAGTACTTATCCATAAATAACCGTCCGCACCGGATTCAAGCCCGGCAATAACTTCATTAGGAAGTCCGTCTCTTTCAGTAAAATTAAAAAAAGTCCCGTTCTTTTTATCCATAATATTTAAGCCTCCGCCTGTACCGATCCAGAAATTATTGTTATTATCTTCACAAAAAGAAAATACGTAATTGTTGCTGATGCTTTTCGGGTCGTCCGGTTTTTGCCTGTAATGTTTAAACTTCCCCGTATTCCTGTCAAGAACATTGAGTCCGCTGTATGTCCCTATCCAGAGCTCGCCGCTCCTGTCCTCATAGATAGAAAGAATTGAATTTTCACTTAAGCTGTTTGTATCTGCGACTGAATTTCTGTAATGCACAAAGCTGTTTGAACCGGGAATAAATTTATCCAGACCGTTATCTGTGCCTATCCACAATGTTCCTTCCCTGTCTGCATAAACTTTTAAAATATTATTACTCCCGGGACCTGACTCGTTTTTTTCGTCATAAAAATATTTTATAAATTCAGCTGAGCCTTTGACTAATTTGTTCAGTCCGTTTTTTGTGCCTATCCAAAGAGTGCCGTAAATATCTTCTGTGACTGAATTAATACTATTGCTGCTTATGCTTCCTGCATTTTTTTTATCATTTAGATATGCAGTGAAATTTTTCCCCTCATCAGCCGACATCTGCAAACCATCATTCGCCGTCCCAACCCATAATCTTCCTTCCTTATCTTCATAAATACACTTCGAATTTTTACCATCTAAAATACTCCTGAATTTGTCAGGCGGGTAATAAAGCCTGATAAGACCGTCAAGATACAAGCTAGCCCAGATTACTCCTGACTTATCTTTTATAAATCTCAGTACAACTTCTTTTTTATTATTTGGGAAATCATAAATCTTAATTCTTTCAAAACTGCCTGCTGCCTTATCAAATTTATTGAGACCTTTCTGTGTGCCTATAAGCAGGTGTCCCGGAGAGTCTTCAGCAATTGAAAGAATAAAATCATTGCTGATCGAATTCACATCAGACGAATCATTTTTATATATTTTAAAATCACCTGACTTCTTTTCAAATTTATTCAGACCGCCTCCTGTGCCAATCCATAAGTTACCTTCACTGTCTTCGAAGATTGCAGTAACCTGATTATTCCCCAGGCTTTTTTCATTCACAGGGTCATTTCTGTAATTAGTAAAAACATTACTCTTCCTGTCAAATTTATTTAATCCGGTAGCAATTGTTCCTGCCCAGATATTTCCATCCTTATCTTCTGCAACCGTTCGTATATAATTTCCGCTTATGCTTTTCTTATTATTAAGTGTATCTTTCTTATATGTTGTAAAATTATTGTCCTCAAGTTTGCTCAGACCTCCGCCTTCTGTAGCAAACCACATAGCGCCTTCACGGTCCTGAATGATCTGCCATACAGTATTACTGCTGACAGAATTCGGATTGTCCGGGCTATGAAGGAATCTTGTAAATTTTCCGGTTGAGCGGTCATACTTATTCAATCCGCCGTTGTACGTCCCAAGCCATAAATTTCCGTTTTTATCTTCTGCAATAGAAATGATATCGTCATTTGATAATGAATTTGTATCGAGCGGGTCATGCCTGTAAGTCGTATAATTAACTCCGTCATATTTTACCAGTCCAAACATTGTACCAAACCAGATAAAACCCCTGCTGTCCTGGTAAATACTAAAAATGAGATTATTCGAAACTCCATCCTCAAGTGAAATATGATCAACCTTTGGAATATCATTTTGAGAAAAAGATGTTTTGGGGAAAATTGATAAAAATAAAAAGGATAAACAAAATATACAAAAAAGTATTTTAGCTTTTTCTTTCATGCCCGAAGTTATAAATATCAATTTTTTAATTCAATCTCATATATATGAGATAAAGAATTCCTGCCTTTATAGTTTATAAAGTATCACATTTCCGGGATTTAAACTAATTTAAATTAATATAAACTAATTTTAACTCTCAGTCCGATTTAATAATTGTAAAAGAATGTCATTATAATTACATTTAAAGGAATTCATAACTGAATTAATTAAATAATAATTTGAAACAGATTAATGATATTTTAAACGGAGACCGGCTTTTGAAGAAATTAACTTCGGTTAAAATAAATGTGATAGTACGGAAGAAATTTGCGGGTTAGGAGATTTAGAGGTAAGATCATGCTCAGGAATATATTTCAACAGCAAAATAATATTAACTAATTAAATAATGAAAACTGAACTTGGAAGAATCGTTATACTTGTTAATGATTATGACGAAGCTTTTAATTTTTACGAAAAGAATTTCGGATGCAGAAAATTTTTTGACCTTAAAGATGATAAAGGACAAAGATTTCTTCATATAAGTTTTGACTCGGAAAGCAGCGCCGGGCTGTGGTTTATTCTGGCTGAAAACGAAGAGCAAATGAAAAGAGTCGGAGATCAGACTGGCGGGCAGCCTGCGTTTGTAATTTATACAGATTCTTTCGAAGAGCAGCTCGAAAAATTAAATCAGAATGAAGTAAAAATAGTAAAGGGTCCTGAGATTACTGACGAGTTTATGTCAATGAATCTGCTTGATCTTTACGGAAATGAAATTGTGATGGTGCAGCTTATGAAATAAATTTACTTTACTTATTTTAATTTACCCGGGTTTAAAAATTAAGTATGGAGATATATCAATTCATAGATTACAGGAAGAATAATTTATCAGATTTCATTAATGCAATAAATGACTGCAATGCCGTCATCTGCCTTGACCTGGAAGACAGTGTCCAGAATATATTTGACCCCGCTCTGACTCCCGATTTAAAAGCATCCAACAGAAAATTTATCAAAAACAAACTGCCGGAGTGTAATTATATTCAAAATGCAGTCTTCGGAATTCGCATTAACAATATTTCTTCGCAGGAAAATCCGTTAGATTTAATCTTACTAAAATATCTTTCAGGCAGAATTAATTTGAAATCTGTTTTTCTTACTAAAGTCGAAAGTAAGGAACACTTAATAAGTCTGGAAAATAAACTCAATGAATACGAAATTAAATGTGAAGAAATTGTCGCGGTAATAGAGACGAGAAAGGGATTTGTAAATTTAGGTGAAATCATTTCACAGAGGACCGGCAGGCTGAAAAAAATTGCTTTCGGACATTGCGATTATAATCTTGATGCAGGTCTGTTCCCCTTTCATCACCATGACTCCGGAGTTTATTGGGAATGGACTGAAAGAATTTTCTCAGTGACGGGGAAGGATGGTATTGTATTCTTAAATTCCCCCTTCCTTGAACTGGATAATCACAAGGGATTTGTCAATATGCTTTCTAATTTAAATTTTATTTGCGGTAAAAATTCAGGTCAGATTACATTGACTCATAAACAGTCAAAATTATGCACGGAATTTCAATACCTAAGGAGCATGAAACATCCCTCAGGTCTGAATGAAGGTATCAATACAATTAATAAAAAAGAATATGCTCAAAATATAATAATGGATTTTGAAAAATGTAATAAGGATAACGGGTTTTCGATTGCCGGTAATAACAGAAAATTAATCTCACCTCATGAATATAAAGCAGCGGCGAATTATCTTTGCCGTGAAAAACAAATGATTAATCTGGCAATTGCGGGAGGCTGCTTTACCGAACAGCATAATATTGAATTTAAAAAACTCTATCATCAGATTATCAGGCGCAAAATTTTAAATGAATGCAGGTGTGAACTTAAATTAAATATAATAAGATACGAAAGGTTTACAAAATGTCTGGAGAAGATAAAAAAAGTTAATGAGCAGGAGCCCGTCGATGTTTTATTATTTCACATTCGCTCCGAGCAATACCTCAGGCTTGCAAAGTTGTATTATAGATTTCGGGATAGTAACGGTAAGATAAAACATTCACTGAATTTACCTTTGTTAAAAATCTTAAACCCGGAAAAATTTGATCTGAATAAGATTAACGGGG
>JBBRTN010000167.1:0-5179 GCA_038244395.1 Ignavibacteria bacterium | reverse complement strand
TTTTACTCCCGTATGACAATTGCATCTCGAGAGGCTCTTCAGCTGCAAGCAAGTCATCAGCATCAGATATTTGAGCAGCGCTTACTTTTTTTATCTTAGTATTTACAACCGAAATTTTTTCCATGTTTATTTTTCCTGTTTACCTTCAGATAAATTTTCAGTATGCAAAACGTCTCTTACCAATTTTAAATCTTCCGGCGTGTTAACACTTTTTATCAGCCGGGCGTCAGGCGCAATATATTTGCCGGCATTATTTTCTTTCAGGAAATACTGGAGTGAATATTCTTTTTTCCGAAATAAATCAAGAAGCAATCCGCCTGACTTACAGGAGTACCATCCAATTAGAGGCTCATATAATTTTGCTTCGTCATTATAAAAAGCGTTTGCTGAATTCTTTTCATCAGATGAATTTAAAAATTCAATTAAATCTTTCTCTTTAATAAACGGATAATCGCAGCCTGCAATCAAAAAATTATTCCCGGGATATTTATTAAACGCAGTCAGCAAAGCCGCAATAGGACCGGTTTTGTCAAACTCAGGAGCGTCATGCAGGACATTGTAACTTTCATTTATTTCTTTTGCCTTTATTTGACTGCAAGATATAAAAACTTTCTCACAAATTTTTTCAAGCATCTCATATAAATAATACATCTGGGGCTTTCCATAATATTCAAGCCGGCTTTTATCGCTTCCCATCCGTGTACTTTGCCCGCCGCATAATGCAAGCCCGTATAAATTATCTTTCGTGAGCATCAGCAAAATTTATAAGTTTATACAATCTTATTTCCCGGCTAAGAATTTACTTTTTCTTAAGGAGTATATTGCATTGTCTTCAAACTTATTATTAAAAAAGAAACTTTCTTTCAGGTGTCCTTCTTTTTCAAATCCCAATTTGGCTAGTAATTTTTCCGAAGCAATATTTTCCGGATCAATGTTTGCTTCGATCGTATGAAGGTTCATTTTATTAAAAGCAAAGTTTAATATTTCATTTAATGCTTCGGACATAATTCCTTTCTGCCAGTGATCAGGAGAAAGTTCGTATCCAATCTCTCCTCTGAAATGATCTTTTACCAGCCTCCATACTCCGGCAGTTCCTGTCAGTTTGTCCGAGCCTTTGACTGTTATTGCCCATCGCAAACCTTCCTTCTTTTGAAATGCAGTGATCGCGCTTTGTATCCTCTCTTCGGCCTCATCAATTTTTTTATAGGGATGCTTCCCGAAATATTTCATGGCCTTCTCACTCGAATATATTTCAAAAATTTCATTTACGTCTTTCAGGCTGATAGCTCTCAAAATTAATCTATGAGTTTCCAAAACCGGAAACCCGCAGAATACATCATCATTAAATTTCATATTTCTTTATTTGGCAATGTTCAATCATGTTCAATACTCACAAATTTTTTACTTTCTACTTTATAATTCTTCCCACCATTTTTCTTGGATCTACTTTTTGAGTAAATTCTTCATCGGTCAGCAAACCCAGTTCAACAGCGGCTTCACGCAGTGTCTTGTTTTCTTTGTGAGCCTTCTTCGCGATCTTCGCTGCATTGTCATATCCGATATGAGGATTCAAAGCAGTCACCAGCATCAGGGAATTTTCAAGATGTTTGTTTATCACATCGTAATTAGGTTCAATCCCTTCGGCGCAGTTATCATTAAAAGATTCCGAAGCATCGCCGATAAGCCGGGCGGAATTAAGAAGGTTGAATATTATCATCGGCTTATAGACATTTAATTCGAACTGACCGCTCATACCTCCTATTGTAATAGCAGCATCATTTCCGATTACCTGTGCGCAAACCATTGTCAGGGCTTCGACCTGTGTAGGATTTACTTTGCCGGGCATAATGGAAGACCCTGGTTCATTTTCAGGAATAATTATTTCACCTATCCCGCTTCTCGGACCCGAAGCGAGCATTCTTATATCATTGGCGATTTTCATCAAGCTCACAGCTAAGGTTTTTAATGCGCCTGAAGTTTCTACTATAGCATCATTTGCAGCAAGAGCTTCAAACTTGTTCGGCGCAGTCTTAAACGGAAGACCTGTCAATTCTGAAATTTTTCTTGCAACTGCTTTATCATAATTCTCAGGGACATTAATACCGGTGCCCACTGCCGAGCCTCCAAGCGCAAGCTCGGACAAATGTTCAAGCGAATTCTCAATTGATTTCACTCCATGCTTCAGCATTGAAACGTATCCTGAAAATTCCTGCCCAAGTGTTATCGGTGTCGCATCCATGAAATGTGTTCTCCCGATTTTAATTACATCAATAAATGCGTTTGATTTTTTATCGAGAGTTGTGATGAGCTTCCTGATCTTGGGGATTGTCTGCCCTGTAATAATTTTATATGCAGCAATATTCATTGCTGTAGGAAAGGTGTCATTTGAAGACTGCGATTTGTTTACATCATCATTAGGATGAAGAAATTTCTTTTCATCATCGAGCTTCCCCCCGTTTATCACATGACCTCTGTTTGATATCACTTCATTAACATTCATATTTGTCTGAGTGCCCGAGCCGGTCTGCCACACAACAAGTGGAAACTCGCCGTCAAGCTTACCTTCGAGTATTTCATCTGCTGCCTTAACGATTAGTTTTGATTTTTCTTCACTTAAAATTCCGCTCTCTGTGTTAGCTTCAGCTGCAGCTTTTTTCAAAATTGCAAATGCTTCTATGACTTCTTTTGGCATTAAGTTATTCCCAATTTTGAAATTCTTTAATGAGCGCTGAGTCTGTGCTCCCCAATATTTATCCGAAGGAACTTTCACTTCCCCCATTGTATCATGTTCGGTTCTGAATCCCATATGAGTTGCTTTAATTAGATTTATAAAAATAAAATCCGCAAAGAGAAATTTTTCCTGCGGATAAAGAAAATATAAACTAAAACAAAATTTATTTATTTACAGGAAATAAAGTGAAAAATTAATTTTTGTTGAATGATTAAAAGAATTAATGGATTAGGATAATTCTGACATAGTTCAAATTTTGAGGAATACCGATCGCTGCTTTATTGTGTAATTCAAAATATTCGAAGCTGCTGCTGTAGTCAATTTGCTTTGACCAGTAATTATAAATACTCCTGAGCAAAATCGGAATTTCCTTTCCCTCAACAAAATCAAGCCTTGACCATTGACCGTTGCCAACTGACCTCTCTAATTCAAATCCGCCGTTATTTATTTCCGGGTTCGTTGACCATGTCAGACTTACATTTATTTCAAAAGCGTCATCTTCTTTGTCTCCGTATTTTTTTCCGTAATCAGTCTGTAAAAATAAATACCGCTTGATAATCCTCCTGCATTAAATTCAAATGAATAATAATCTGCACTCCTGAATTCATTGTTAACAATGGAAGATATAAGCCGTCCGCTTATATCATATACATTCAGGCTGATTCTCGAATCATACGGAAGTGAAAACTTAATTTTAGTTGTCGGATTAAACGGGTTCGGATAATTCTGAGAGAGTTCAAACTTTTGCGGAACTCCGATTTCCACAAGGTTATGAAGCTCAAAGTATTCGAAGCTGCCGTTCAAATCAATTTGCTTTAGTCTGTAATTGTAGCTTCCTGTCTGAAGTAAATTATCGCTGTAAGAATAATTCTTTATCACATTTGAATTTCCGTGACCTTCTACAAAACCAATTTTCGACCAGGCTGTTCCATTTGATTTCTTTCTTTCGATATTAAATCCGCTGTTGTTGGTTTCAGAAGCGGTAGACCAGTCGAGAGTAACTTTATTCCGATAAATATTTGATACAAAACTTGCCAATTCTACCGGAAGCAAGCCGTTGTATGAGCCAATGTTTGTGCTTACAGCCATTTCAAACTGCGGATTTATGACCGAAGTATTTGCATCATCCCATCTTAAATCAGGAGGAGTATAGCTGGTAATCTCAAGTATAACTGTCGCGATTCTCTCTCCCGTGCCTGTAATTCCTGGGTCGCCGGAGATCGTATCACCTAATCCGTTTCCATTGTAAAACACCTGTATGCCTATTCTTCCGCTTGCATCGTAGGTAAATATCTGCATCGGGTCATACGAGCCGCTGCCGGACTGGATAATATTCGCAGTATATCTCGGGTTTATATTTATGATTGAAGCCTTAGTGAAATTTCCGATGTTGTACCGCATGTAGTATGATGAACTACCCATTCTGAAATCGGGATTGCTCGTTTTTAAAGTATATAAATCAAACTGCAATTCCGTGGTATTGTTTACGACTTCAAAGTTAGAAAGAGTATTAGTCATGCTTGCCTGAGCAAAAATATTTCCGGATACAAGCAATGTAACTAAAATTAAAAATGATATTTTAAAAATTTTCATATTCATAATATTGATTTTATAATTTTATTTTTTAAGGATAGTTAGGTACGCTGGATGAAATTCCTAAATTGGATGTAATATAAAAATAGTCGGCAGATGTTACAGTTCCGTTAAGGTTCAAATCTCCGAAATTATAATTTGACTGAAGTAAATTATTGGTAACTACAGAGTAATCGGCTGCAGTAACTATAAATGATCTGTTAGCATCTCCCCCGTACATTGCAAAGGAGCCGTCTCCCAGGTCCTTTGCGTCTCCTCCGTAATATTTTGACAGCCCGGTTGTAAAATCATAAAGTGAACTAGAGAGAGTAAGTGATGTAGTGTTTGTCGTCATTACAGGTAAATGAACCCTGTGTCCTACTACAAAGAAGTAATTACCCTGTGCGAGTCCGGGAAATTTGACATGGCTGATCCCGTCAATGTCCACCAATGTTCCGTCGCTTTTAATAAATGCCGCCCTTCGTCCGTTTGGAACCGGAAGCCCGTTCGCAGCTGACCTTACTTCGATATAAATCCAGTCAACAACTCCCGGAGGAATGCTGGCTACGCTCTCTGTTCCGTTATAATTATATTGAGATGTATTATAAGGTTGTGACAGCGGAATAAATCCTAAAGTATTTAATGAAGTTCTCATATTACCACCGCCTGTATAAGCTCCCTGTAATATGACTCTTGCATTAATTTCGGTGAATGTATTATTGATGCACCCGATTCCTCCCCCGGAAAAATCCCCGAATGAATTCAGGTTATTCGCCGAAAAAGTATGTGATACCGGATTTACAGGAGCGTATGTAGTCCACAGAAATCCGTTAAATCTCGCTCCCGCTATATTTGCTTCCGTACCTACAACATCGC
>JBBRTN010000166.1:0-5191 GCA_038244395.1 Ignavibacteria bacterium | reverse complement strand
CGAATGCGACCCACCATCCTTTATTCGGCTTGGTCTCCGTGGGCAGGGCAATAACCGCATCTAAATCTTTTAACTTCGGATTATTCTCTACCAGAGGAAGTTCTTTTGTATAAGTGGCGTCAAGACTCAATTATGCGCCTCCTCTTTTTCCATTTCAAAAACATTTCTTAATTTTGCAAGATAGGTCACGTTTGGTTTTACTTTAATTTCTTCCAATACACTATAAGCTAATTTACTGTTATTCAGTTTATAAAACTCTGCGCTCTCGTCGTTCTGATCGCCGAATGCAATCGCATTTGTATTGCACGCTTCCTGACATGCTGTCTTTACATTCGATCCTTTCACCAATCTGTTTTCCTGTATTGCAACTTGTCTTTCATCCATGATCCTCTGCAGGCAGAATGTACACTTCTCCATCACTCCTCTCGAGCGCACAGTCACATCAGGATTTGCCATCAGTGAAAAAGATTCTTCAAGCTGAATTCCTTTTTTGAAGTGGTCTCTGAAATTGAAATAATTAAATCTTCTGACTTTGTAAGGACAGTTGTTCGAACAGTATCTCGTCCCGACACACCTGTTATAAGCCATTCCGTTTATTCCGTCCGGGCTGTGAGTTGTTGCCGCTACAGGACATACATTTTCACACGGAGCAAAATCACAATGCTGACACAGCATAGGCTGGAAGCTCGACTTCGGTACTTCAGGTGTCCCCGAATAATACCTGTCAATCCTCATCCAGTGCATTGCCCTGTGATTCTTCACCTGTTCTTTTCCGACAACCGGAATATTATTTTCTACATTGCATGCGGCTACACATTCATTACAGCCCGTACACTTGTTGAGGTCAATGACCATTCCCCACTTGACTCCTGTATGCTTGTATTGTTTGTTGATACTGCCGACATTGACCTTTTCTTCATCAGCGGATTTCTTATGTTCATCAATTAAAAAATCAGGATTCTCTTTATACTGAAAGTATGTTCCTTCCTGAATGATTTCTCTTCTGAATTGTATATCTTTATAAAGCGGCTCTTCGAACGCATAATAATCCTGCGTAGTAACAATTTCATAAGTATCACCGGTCTTTTTTATTTTCGCGTCATTAAACATCCACGAAGATAATGCCGGATTTTTTGTCATTAATTTATTCGCGTTGAAGCCAACATCCTTGCCGACTATTCCGCATACGCTTCTTCCGTAACCAAGCTCAATCGCGATTACTCCTTCAGCAACGCCGGGCTGCACAAACACAGGTATCTCAATGCTTCCGCCTGAAGTAGTAATATTTATTTTATCGTTTTGTTTTAATTCTAATTTTTTCGAAGTCTGAACCGATATCGCCGCATAATTATCCCAGGCTACTTTTGAAAGTGGTTTCGGTAATTCCTGGAGCCATCCGTTATTTGCAAACCTTCCGTCACCGAGTGAACTGCTTCTTGTCAATATCAAAACATATTCGCTTTCTGCAGCTGCAAAATTATTAGCTGCGAATGAATCTGTTTTGAAAGCAGATGCAGAAGAAGGAGTTAATGTTGAAGTTGATGTTGATGATGAAGTTGAAGATGAAGTTGAAGATGACGTTGTTGATGTTGAAGTTGTAGTTGAATTTTCTCCGTTAGAAGAAACCGGCTTTACAGTTACAACACCATCATTTAATCCTGCATACCACGCCTTCATAAAATTCGGCTCCGCGGTAAACTTAGATAGAACAGTGTTTCTCCAGTTGTCCATTACATACTGATGATAGATATCATTATGGAATGCTTCCTTTGTTCCTTTAATCCAGGTCAGGAGAATTTCTTCTTTCTGTCTGGTATTGTATAAAGGTGCTATCACAGGCTGCTGAAGACTAACGAAATTATTTCGCGTCTGAAAATCTCCCCATGATTCAAACATTGAATTAACCGGCAAAACAAAATTACTCAGCTCCGCGGATTCATTGTCGCCTTCAGTCATAGTAATTACAAGTGGTGCATCCTTTATTGCTTCAGCGTATCCTGAATTTGCAGGAAAATGATAGACAGGATTAGAGTCAAAATGAATGACAACGCCCGCATTACCGGACTGAATCTCTGATACAAGATTATCGAGCTCGGCTGACGTGCTCAAAGGAATCAATTCGACGCTTGTAACATCTTTTATATATAATTTTGAATTACCTAAAACTTCATTCAATAAATTTACTGCAATGTGCGCTGATTCGGAAAGCATAGAGCCGGCGCTGACATATGAGCTTCCCTGATTTTTCTTAAGATCAGAAATTAAATGCTCTAAGACTTCTTTGGATAAATTATTTTTTGCGGCAAACTCTTCTAAATTATATTTTGATAATTTTGAAGTTACTGATGTGTCCGTTGCATAGCCGGAAATTTTTTGACCGGAAATAAAATCATTAAGAAGGCACATCACAAATTCTTCAATCATATCAGTTCTCAAAATCATTCTGTAATCAGCATTCATTCCTGTCACGGACGCATTTCCCTCGACTGCATATAAACGGTTGAATTCATTGCCGTTGAACGCATCCCTGTTTTGCGAATACAGTCTTGAAGTCTCGACTTTATTTCCTTCACTTCCCAGAAAATCAGATTCAAGAGAAAGAATTACTTTTGCCTTATCCCATTGAACCAAAGGAAAAGACTTTGTACCGTAACATTTTTCCCAGGCTGAATTTCTTGTTGACTCATTGAATAATTCATATGAATAAATTTTTGTGGTAGGATATGCAGTTTTAAAATCATCAAATAATTTTTTACGGGACGGTGAGTTAACTGTATGAGTAACGATTACAATACTCTTGCCTTTTGAAGATGCGCTCTTTAATTCTCCGATGAGTTTATTATCAAGGTCGCCCCAGCTTATGTCTGCCGAGCCCGCTTTGTTCGGACGCTCGTAAGGATTCTTTAGTCTTTCAGGATCATAAAGACCCATCACGCTTGCCTGTCCTATCGCGCAGATTTTTCCTTTACTTACAGGATGGTCGGGATTGCCGTCGACTTTTATTGGTCTGCCTTCCATCGTTTTAATCACAACGCCGCATGCACTTGTGCATCCTGTACAGGTGGAGGCATAGTAAGTCGGATTGCCGAGAGTAACTTCTTCGGGTTTCTTATTATAAGGAATTAATTCGCCTTTGTCCCTGTAGTTTGAACAGCCGGATGCGGCAACTGCAGCAGATGCGCTAAGCAGCGCCAAAAATTTTCTCCTGGAAAATTTCGAAAAAGAATTGTCATCAGGTTTTTCCAATGCTCCCTTTGCAAACTCATTCTTCTTCTCTTTAATAAAATCAGGATCATCATATAGATCACGGAAACTCTGCCAGTAGTTTAAATCTTTCTCAGACTCCGGCTGCATTGCTGCTGATTTATTTTCTTCGGGAATTAATTTTATTTTATCGTTTACATCCATTGTATTATCTGTATTATTATCTGTATTATTATCCATTGCTGCCATTATTTGTATTAACTTCCCTTGATTTTCGGCTGACCGCATTAGGGTTTTGAGTAATCTTTATTGAACCGGTCTTATTTAATTTTGCTTCTTCAGCTGATTTGAAAATACTGAAAGGAAATTTTGATGCAGCAAACATTCCAAAAACCATAGCCCCGGAATACAAAAAAAATTTATTTCTCTTAATCTTATTTCCGTTGGTATTTTTATCGCTCATTATTGCTTTAATTGAATTAGATGAATTAATTAAATCAGATGAATTAATTTCAAATCTGTCTTTGCAAATTTAAATTCGTTACCGGTGACAGGTCGAACAGTTTGTCGGTCCGTCATTTATTTTAATATCTTCTTTACCTTTAATAATATTCTTTATATTCTCGTGCGGATTTCTGTGGCAGTCAAGGCAAGCGCGCATGGAAAAATCCTTTACCTGCTCTACTACTTCCATCTCGGCAATATTGCCGTGACAGTTAGAGCAGTCTATACCTTTATTAACATGAACGCTGTGATTGAAATATGCAAAGTCAGGAACACGGTGGACTCTCTTCCACTCTATGGGAATTCCCTTATTATAATATTCCGTAAGTTTTATTATTTCGGGACTGTCTTTCTTGACCTGTGTATGGCAATTCATGCAGACCTTTGGAGAAGGAATATTCGCCTGACGTGATTTTTCAACATCGCTGTGACAATACCGGCAGTCTATCTTTAATTCACCGGCATGTATTTTATGTGAATATGCAATCGGCTGCACGGGAGAATATCCAACCCCCTGCCTCTCTGCATATGATGCATAATAGGTAATTACAAATACTGTCAGAACTACGAAGACTAAAATTGGTAAGCGAACTTTGAGGTTGTAATCGAGTAAAAAATTTTTCATTAAATGTCTTTTGTGTTTACAAATATATAAAAATTCTTTTTTGATTTCTATGACTTATTTCAACTCTTTCAGTACTTTTAAAATATATTCAATAAGAAAATTATTTCAGTTGTAATTTAATTTTTTAATTGCAGTCAAATAATAAAAAAAGACTGCATTCACATACGAACACAGTCTTTTAAATTCTAAAAGAAAATATCTTTGACTATTAATGACCGCTTATTTTGCAGCAGCTTTCAAGTTTATCATATGATTCTTTATTTGCCGGCTTATCATTTGCCTGGTAGCCCGCCATTACTATTACGCCTTCAATTTTATCGGGATCAGTTTTGGATTTATCATATTTTACTTTTGCGACTTTGTCTTTTACCACAACATTTACATCGCTTACTCCGTCTATTTTTTTCACCGCGCTTTCAATGGTCTTCTTGCACGTACTGCACTGCATTGTTGGCAGCTTGATTTCTATTACTTCACCCTCCCCGGAATTTGTATTCTGCGATTGCACTGTTCCGGTTGTTGTTTCGGATTTTTGGTCGGGAGAATTTTTGTCTGACGTTTTATTGTCACTCTTTCCGCAGCCTGTAAATGTAAATGTAAATAAATATAATGATAACACTATTATTACAGCTAAATTTATTTTTATGAATTTCATGTTGTTTGGTTTTTAAATTTGTTTCAGATTTTAACTAAAAATATATTTTTAAAATTCAAATTGTAATTTCAAAATTAATAATAAACTATCTTTCATTCCGCCTCGAGCCTTCTGAAGTGAACTGCAATTTCCGCTGCCAGCTTTGCATTGTTCAGGACGAGTTTTATATTTGACTCTAAGCTTTTACCGCCTGTAATGTTTTT
>JBBRTN010000165.1:0-5211 GCA_038244395.1 Ignavibacteria bacterium | reverse complement strand
TTGTAAATACCTTTCAGACATTATTGAAATCTCCTACGATACTGCTTGGTTTCGGTCTGCCTGATGAGAACGCACATTCGCCCGACGAACATTTGAATTTAAATAATTTCCACAGAGGGATATTAAGTATCTCTCATTTCTTTAATGAATTATCAAAAATTAAAAAATAATTTTTATGGCAAAGACTAAACAAAATATCCAGACACTCAAATCAAAAAAGCAAAAGAGGGAACAAAGCCATCTTCATTTTGCAATGACATCTAAAAATTATATTATTATAGGAGCTGGGATTGTATTAATTATCCTGGGATATATTTTAATGTCTCAAAACTCGGTTGATGGATTTCTTCCAACTGTAATTGCGCCGATTCTTTTAATTATAGGTTACTGCGTTGTTGTCCCTATAGGAATTTTATATAAAGATAACAGCGTTAAAGAAATCGTTGTTGAGGAAATAAAAGAAGTCAGATCACCTGCAAAAACAAATGTCGCGGTCGGTTCTTCTAATGTTAAGACAGTATAACAGCAATAAATTTTTTGTTCTTTAATAATCCTGGGAATGCAACGGTTTCGACGGGAAGAAAGATGGTTAGAACTGCATATAGTGTTCCTGCCAGCACTTTAAAAAGGTAGAAAACAACAAACAACAATAACGTAGAGAATACCTACGCTATGGCTGCTTAATAAAATAAGCAACCTCGCTTTGGCAGATCCCGCTTATCGGAATTGTTAAAGCGTCAAATCAGATAAGATAGTCCGGAGAATTGTCTGAGTTCTTTGGATGAAACTAAATCAGGATAGCAATTTCTTTGGTTAGTCTTTCGACCGGAGTTTTGTGAAAGTTTAAAGTAAAGACTATATATGTAGACGTTTTAATGGTCTTCTTTTCGGACCCGAGTTCGACTCTCGGCATTTCCACTAAATATTTTCTAACAGTTTTTTAAAAGACTTTACAATCTCTTCTGCTGAAATATGTGTTATTGAATTTTCACTCTTTGAAATTAACACCTCACTTTGTCCGGTTAACGGATAAAACTTTTCAAGATTCCATTTAACATCCGGATACAAAGCAACAACAGGTTTATTAAAAACCGAGCATATATGAACTACAGAAGTGTCCGGTGAAATTACAATATCACTTCTTCTTATCACTTCTGAGGTTTCAAGAATGTTTTCTGTCTTAATATATCTTGAATTGCTATTCTTAAGAAGGTATTCAATAGTTTGTCTATCCCTTTCTAAGCCTGTTAAAGTAAAGGAGGATAGATAATTTAAATTTATATTCTTTATAACATTTAGCCACTTATTCTTTTCAATGTATCTATTTGGGCTCCCTGCAGAAATATTCATTACAATATTTAATTCTCCGGCTTTTATTTCACGCAAAGAAATTATATCATCAATTTTTTTTTTGATTTTCTCCGGTATGTTAAAAGATGGCTTTAAATCCCTGACTTTAACTGAATTTTCGAAATAATTTACCGGGCTGAGATTAATATCAACGGCATGATTTCCTGCCTGATACTTCCCCAGTGAAATGTCGAATACCTTTTGCGCAAAATTAAACCCCATGGAAAATTCAGGACGAAATACTTTTATTAATATCTCCGAAGTCTTTGAATAATTATCCTTGGTATCAATCCATAAACCGCATTTAAAAATTGAAGAGTGAAGAAGTAAAAGATTCTTCAGGAGGTTTTTTTTATAAATAATTACTTCATTCACGGAACTGTGATTCAGAGGAATGTCTTTATTTATTTCGCTTGCCAGAACCTTAAGATTAGCATTTGGAAATAATCTTTTAAGTTCAGAAAAAAGGGGAGTGGTAAGTATCATATCCCCGATTTTTCCGATCTGTACTATCAGAATTGTTTTTGGATTTATTAAATCCAATGTGAAATTATTTTTTTACTTTTGAAGGTAAATTCTTTTTAGAAGAATTATTATTATTGTTGTTATTTTTTGAAATGGCATTGCCAGTCACTACTTCAACTTTTGGTTTAGGGTCTTTCTTATTTTTCCACCACTGCTGCGTTATTGAAAATAAATTGAACATAAAGTAATACAGGTTTAATCCTGCCGGGAAACTAAAGAAAAGGAGGGTCAGCATTACAGGCATAACGAATACCATCGCTTTCTGCTTAGGGTCAGTCACAGTCATTTTTTGCTGTATAAACATAGTCACACCCATAGCCAGAGCTAAGCCGGATATATTATCAATTCCGAATAACGGAATCTTAAAAGGCAGGTGCATTATGACATCGGGAGCTGACAGATCTTTTATCCATAGGAAACTGGCATTCCTTAATTCTATTGTTGAATTAAATACACCGAAGAGCGCATACAAAATCGGAAGCTGAAGGAGCATAGGAAGGCAGCCGCCGGCAGGATTTATTTTTTCCTCCTTGTAGAGCTTCATTATCTGCTGATTGGCTTTGACAGGGTCAGCTTTATACTTTTCACGGATTGCAGTAATTTTAGGATTAAGCGCGGACATCTTCTTCATTGAATTCATCTGAGTCTTGGTCAGAGGATTCAAAACGACTTTCATGAGCAAGGCAAAAATGATGATGACCAGACCCCAGCTCGGAATAATCTTATGCAGAAACAAAAATACAGGAAGAATAATATATTGAGCAATCGGCCTTACAATAAAGTCTAATGAAAATCTCAGAGTCTTTTCAAGGTCGAGCTCATAAGATTTAAGTATACTGTAATCAAGAGGGGTTATCAGAATCTTGAAAGTGGATGTTTCTACTTTATCGTTTTTGATATCCATTTTGATTGCAATCGAATAATTTTCTTTTGCTCCGTTATCCTTTAATTTCTCATGATACCCGCTGATATAAGCTCCGTCACCTTTTCTGTCTTTAGGAATTATAAACAATCCGAAATATTTATTTCGTGAACTTACATAATCTGTATTTCCGTTAAAGTCATCCTTATATTCTTCCCCGTCTTTAGTTGCATCAATCTTCTCCAGCTCGCCTCCCATATATGCAAATGCCTCGGAGTAAGTTGCTTCCTGGTCACTCCTGTATTCGGTCAGGTTCAGCGAAGATTCCCAGACCACCTGGTATTTATTGTCGGCTATAAATTTATTTGAGTTTTCAAATTCATATGTTACATCAAACTCATATAAATCATTATTAAAAGTATATATCTTTGAA
The DNA here is from genome assembly GCA_038244395.1 of Ignavibacteria bacterium. Taxonomy (GTDB): domain Bacteria; phylum Bacteroidota; class Ignavibacteria; order Tepidaquicellales; family Tepidaquicellaceae; genus JAGPCH01. The sequence goes on along the minus strand of JBBRTN010000165.1, from coordinate 2,041 downwards.
ATCTTTGCTGAGCTGTCACCGGGAATCATCAGTGTATAAACAAGTTTAAAACTCGAATCGCTTTTGAGATCAATTTTTTTCCACTCGGGATAATCAGATTTAAATATCAGGTCTTTTGTATTTATTAATTTTCCGTCTTTAGAAGTAAACAAAAGATGAAGCTCTTTTCCTTTTTTCCAGTCAACCAGCTGTAGAGGATGCTTGTCCCAGGTCTGATAATTTTTTATAGTATATTTTTGCAGTCCTCCGCCGTAATTGCTGAACTCCATCTCGACCTTATCATTTTCCACAGTTATTATTTTTTCTCCCGCCGTATCCTTACCGCCGATTGCAGCCGGAGAAAACAGAGTTCCGAATTTCATTCTTAAAGAATCACTCTGAAGCGAATCAGCAGTGATACTGTTAGTCAAATCTTTTGCGTGATTATTCTTTGATGAGGTATCTTTTGGAATATTGTTTTGCTCTGATTGCTCCTGAATCTTTACAGAATCAATTTTCTTCATGTTGTTCTGTAAATTCTTTTGCTGTGTACCTGAATTCCAGTAAAGCCAGATCATAAGCACGACACCTATTAACACAAACCCTAATATAGATCTTTTATCCATTTATTATTTAAATTTCCTTTATCTAAAATTTTGCTGTTTTTAAATTATGTGAACAAGAATGTTTCGGTGGAACGGGGTCTAATCCGCATTTGCAAAAAGGATTGCATCTGAGGATCCTCTTGACAGTCAGATAAAAACCTGCTGCAAATCCATGAACCCGGAATGCTTCAATACTGTAATTTGAACAGGAGGGATAAAACCTGCATGAGTCCGGAAGCAGCGGAGATATTAGTCTCTGGTATATTGTAATAAAAAATATTGCTAAGGCACTCATTAAAGTTTATAATTATTTTTAATTTTTGAATGAAGCTTCTTCATTTCACTGCTGACAAATTCCAGTTTGGTTTTCGGATTATTAATAAAATATTCATAGCCCTTATCGTTGAGAGAGAATATTATATTTAAGCTGAATGGCAATTCATTGACAAAAAAAAATTTATCCGACCTATAGGACTCTTTAAACAAACGCCTTATCCTGTTGCGCAGAACCGCTCTTTTAATTTTCTTCTTTGCAATAATAAAGCCCACTTTTACAGTACTTGTAAGAAGCGGGCTTTTAGAATTTGAATCTGCGTTCTCTTTATTGATAAAAGCTTTTATAAATTCCGTTGAAACCGAAACTGAGTTTTGAATGACTTTTAAATACGTGTTATGTCCCCGTAAAATTTCATCTTTCCTTAACCCTCTATCATCTGGTTTATCAGGTCTGTTTGGTTTACCGGCAGACTGAGTTTCATTGTTGTCCATTCCGGTATATTGAATAGTTGCAACGACGGTTATCTTCCGGTAAGGAAAATATCCGGAACCTATGGATGTCTGGTAAATTCATCGCTCACAGTCAGTCGCTTTCTGCCTTTGGCTCTTCTTCTTGCCAAAACCTTACGGCCGTTTTTTGTGGCCATTCTTTCCATGAAACCGTGTTTGTTTTTTCGTTTCCTGTTACTTGGTTGATATGTCCTTTTCATTTCTTAAAATTTATTATTGAATTCTACAAAAATACCAATGATAGCTTACAATTACAAGGAATTCATTTGGTCAAATAGTTGAAATTGTTTGAAATTGGTTAAATTGGTCAAATAGACAAAATTAATTTTTTATCGAATCACCCGAATCAGCTTAGTTTGTGTTTCCTACTTTGCATTTGTTTGAAAAATAAGATCACTATTCCTACAGAATTACCTGCACTGAAAAAAGGATTGTAGTCAGGGAAAGGGGAATGTTCATTATTGAGCACGTCTACTTTCAGACCTGCATTAAATATGGCGGTGCGCGATACCGGGGTCGAGTATCCGGCTCCTAAAAATAAAAAAGGCACTCCCTGTTTGCTTGAAGTATTTTGAGTTGTCTCGTAATTCTTAAAGTTATCATATTCAAATTCCGTCTTTAAATAAAAATTAACTACAGGATTATACTGAATAAAAAGATTTCCTCCTACA
>JBBRTN010000164.1:0-5243 GCA_038244395.1 Ignavibacteria bacterium | reverse complement strand
TTTTTTCATTCCCGGTATTCCGCTCAGGGCGCAGGGTGCAAAGGCAGAACCGAGGGGATTCGTCCTGCCCTTTGAAATCGGTCAGGGTTTCACATCATCATCAGCATCTCCTCCCGAGCTATATCTTGCATCCATTTATATCAAGCCATGTTATTCTTTTGCAAAAAATAATGTCAGAGTCGGTGCGACTGGAATGCTTGCATATTACAACGGCGTGGTGACTTACTTTGCCGGACCGCAGCTATTCATAAAGATATTTCAGCTTAATGCTTCGAGCTTTGGCTCACTGATGAAAATATACTTAACAGGCGATGCTTTGTGGGGAACAAGAAATAAAAAACTTTATGGCGGCGGAATAGGATTTGAAATAGAGCCTGTTGTTCTTTCAGTTAATGCACGTCAGGAATATACGAATAAGCAGCTATGGTTTGATGCTTCTCTTGGTTTTAATATAGACAGGTTTTTCAGAAGTGCAAAGAAAAACGATGACCCATTTAAATAAATAAGTTAATAATAATTCAAATGTCTAAAACAGCGTTAGTAATAAGCGGCGGCGGCTCCAAGGGCGCTTTTGCCGTGGGTGTTTTAAAATATATTAAAGAGAACAGACCTGATATTATTTTTGATGTTGTCTGCGGGACGAGTACCGGTTCATTGATTACACCACTTGCAGCAACAGAAGAAATAAGCGAGCTTGAAAAAATGTATACGACTACTAATACCGAAGATGTTCTTAACACCGGATCTATTACTGACAGGTTTCTTAATCATACATCAGTCTTCGGAGTAAAGCCGTTAAGAGTTCTTGTGGAAAAGGAAGTAACGGACACCAGGTATAATCAGATTATCAGTTCAGGCAAGGATATTTTTATTGCGGCAGTCTGTCTTCAGACAGGCAAGGTAACATATTTTACTAATTCGAATCTTCCGGGACCATCAAACTATGACATGATAAGATTTAACAGCAGAGATGAATTTATCAAAGCAATAGTTGCTTCATCCGACCAGCCGGTTCTTATGCCTCCGATTGATATTAACGGGAAGCAGTATGTTGACGGAGGATTGAGGGAATATGCGCCAATGCAGGCTGCAATTGCTTCCGGCGCGGAGGAGATATATGCAATTTTATTATCTCCTGATTTGCCAAATACCGATGCAAGAACATTCACTTCTCTTTCGGATATCCTTTTCCGAACACTCGCTTTGTTTTCCGAGGATGTATCTGCAAATGACATTCTAATTCCGAAAACATTCAGCGACGGGATAAAATATATAAATGAAGTCAAGCAAAAAATACTTCAGCAATCTGATTTTACTCAGGATGAAGTGGATGAACTTTTTAATACAGAAAATAATCCTTTTGAAAACAGAAAAGAATTAAATATACACATAATTAGACCGGACGCATACCTCGGAACTGACGGCCTGGAATTCATTCCTTCACAGATGAAAGATATGCTGAATAAAGGTTTTTCAAGAGCCGAAGATTATTTCAGAAATCTTCCGGCTTAAGTTATATTGAATGAGAATTTTTTATAATTATAAAAGAATAAATAAAATTCTAAATTAAACTTACTATAACTGAAGGAGACAAAAATGTTAACTCCTGCGGAATTAAGATTAAGGCTTTATCTCAGGATACTCACAGTTTTTTATTTTATTGCAATCTTCGCTTACCTTCTGCCCGGGATAATTAACCTCCCCGATTTTTTAAAACCTTATACCTTTATTAATGACCCTGCATTCGTAAATAACTCCTTTGTGAAAATAGGATTATTTGCTATTCTCTGCTTCATTGCTTCCGCCGATGTAAGAAAATACCGCTCACTGATATTAATTATTATCTGCGGAATGATCCTTGGGGAAATTGCGAGTTTTACTCTGATTCTCTTTGCGAAAAATGATTATTCAGTCGGAGGCGGAATGACAATTACAAAATTATTATTCTTGTCAATTATTTTTGACGGTTTAATAATGATTATATTGCTTTGGTTCTTTGTGATTGCGGATAAAGAGAGATATGACCTGAAATATTTCACCACAACGGAATACAGAACACTTAAAGCTCTGGCGGATGTAGTTATAATCGGTGAGAACTCTGCAGGTATAAAACTTTCTATTCAACCATCTGAAGTTGCATACAATGTAGATACTTACATGTTTAATTTTAAAGCAGAATCAAAGTGGATTACCAGAGTCGTGTTAATCGGGATTCAGATTTATCCATTACTTAGTTTTCATCCGCCGTTTACATATATGAGAAAAGAAGACAGGCTGGAATTTCTGAAGAAAAGATTTTATCAGGAGGTTACATTCAGGCTGGTGCCGGAATTCTGGAGAATATTTGTTCAGGCAATGATAAGAATGGCGAAGCAGCTTTGTTACATGGGTTACTACAATGATGAGCGAACATTTAATTCTGTTGGTTACATTCCGTTTTCAAAAAGGCAAGATAGGGAGGACAGGATAAAAACTTTTCCGATTCAGGAGCGAAAAGTTTTATATACAATGAGTGAACCCGATATTAATTCTAATAAGATCAGCGGTGATGTTGTCATTATCGGCTCGGGTGCAGCTGCATCTGTTCTTGCAAACGGTCTTATCAAAAACGGCAGGCAGGTCCTGATGATTGAAAGAGGAGAGCATAAAGATCCTTCGGACTTCAGTGAAAATGAAATTGATATGGTCTCTCAACTCTATGCTGACGGGGCTTTGCAGATGGCGAGAGATTTCAGATTCCAGGTTTTCCAGGGCAGCTGTGTGGGTGGCTCAACGGTAGTCAATAACGCTGTATGTTTTGATTTACCTGAGGAAGTTCTTGACAGATGGAACGACACGCAGGGTTTAAACGCCGGACTCGATAAAAAAATGATTTTAAATAGCATGAATAAAGTAAGGGACAGAATCGGAATATCATGTGTTCCTCAGATGACTCAGGATAAATTTTTGAATCCGGGAGGAAAATTATTTTTGGAAGGATGCCGTAATCTTGGACTGGATAAGTCTCCAAATCAATTGAGCTCCGTATGTGCGAATATAAGAGGCTGCCTCGGATGCGGTTATTGCAATATAGGATGTGCTTATGGAAAAAAGCTTTCGATGCTTGACACTATTTTACCGGAAACTCAAAATGAATTCGGAAGAGATGCTTTGAAGATAATTGCCGGATGTGAAGCGGTTAAAATAAATTCTAAAGGAAGCAATATCACTTCAGTACTTTGCCGTTTTAAAAGCGGCAGGGAACTAGAAGTTTCGGGAAAGACAATTATAATTTCCGCAGGCGCAATATCTTCAAGCCTGTTATTAATTAAATCAAACATAGGAATCAGGAATGCAGGAAAAAATCTTTCATTCAATCTCGGCTCACAGATGACCGCCGCATTTAAAGAAGAAATAAATTCTTACGACGGATTACAAATTTCACATTATCTCAGAAGATTTCCTTCGCAGGGATATGTAATAGAGACCTGGTATAATCCTCCTATGTTTCAGTCAACGGCAATGCCCGGATGGTTTGATGACCATTACAGGAATATGAAACGCTACAATAAAATTACTTGCGCAGGAGTGCTTGTCGGAACAGAGTCAAACGCAGAGGTAAGAAATGCAGGGCTCACAGGAAGAGAGATAGATTATGAGCCTGCAAAAAATGACTTCGAAAAATTACTCGATGGATTAATCTTAGCCGGTGAAATATTTCTGGCTGCCGGTGCTGAAAGTGTTATGCCAAACACATTCAGCTATTATGAATTCAAAAATAAAAATGAACTGAACTCGATGAAAGATTTAGTGAAGGATTCGAGTGAATTATCTTTAGGCTCGGGTCATCCGCAGGGTGGAAATATCATGAGCGGCAATTCTGAAAGGGGAGTCGTTAATCCCGAATTTAAAGTGTTCGGATATGATAATCTTTATGTCTGCGATGCGAGTGTTTTTCCTTCAAGCATTGGAGTGAACCCGCAGCTGACTGTAATGACTCTTGCAGATTACGCAGTACCGTTCATTGCAAACAATAAATAGTAAATAGTAATTAGTAAACAATAATTTTTTTTAAAAAAATATGGAAGCAATACTGGGAGCATCAAATAATATTTTCGATTATTTATTAGTGCTTTTGATTTACGGGCTTATGTTTATTATTATGCGTTATGCCAACGAAAGCATAGAGCTTAATTTTAAAAATTCATACCGGTTTCTTTTTGTTTTCTGGTCTGTCCTGATGTTCATTGGAAACTATGTTTCATTCCTCTTTGGTGTTATGAGCTTTCTTCCATGGCTGAATAATTTCATTCACTCATTTGTGTGGGTCGGGTTGTGTCTTGGATTTCTTTATGCGGGTTGCTATAAGCGGGAATGGTATGAACAGTTTCTGCTGTTCGCAATATTTTCATTTATCGTAAAAATTTTTGAAAACCTGATTCTCGGTACATGGGACTTTAATCATTATCTCGGGATTGATGGAAAATATTCTTACATAATTGCAATGAGTTTAATCGATGGATTCTATCCGTTAATTTCAAAATTTATTTTAACTCTTGTATCAAAGTACAACAAAGGAATTTATATTAGCTGAGTGAATTTACTTCATAAATTATAAACTATTCATATGGAATTAAAAGATGATATAAAAAAGAAAAGAGATTCTAAAGATTACTTAAATCTCTGGCGAAGTGAAGCGCAGAATCATTACAGAACTGAGAAGCTAAAAGCCGAAGAGAAAAATGAAGTAAAGAAAGCGGATGAAAAAGTTATTGCAGAAAGAGCTATTAAGATTGAAGAGAAGCCAAAAACCACACTGAATAAAGTTGCCGACTTTTTTGACAACAGAATTTTCTCCTGGTTTTATCATTACTTCAGAAGCAGGTTTGGGAAGAAGGCAGAGTTTCTGAATTATCCGTCGGGCAGTGATAATGGAATTTATAAATTAGTAAAAACAAGTCCTGCTTATAAGCCCGGAATCAGCATAGCATTAGTTTCTGACTGGGCAACGGACACCGATGAATCCTGTAAGATTGCGGGTCTGGTGGAAAAATATCAGCCTGATTATTCAATTCATCTTGGCGACACTTATTTTGTAGGAATGGAAGATGAAATAAGTTTAAATTTTATTTCGCCGGATTCTTCATGGTACAGGGGAAAATCGGGAAGCTTTTCATTGCTTGGTAATCATGAAATGTATTCGAGAGGTATTTCTTATTTCAGAGATTTGCTTCCGACGATGGGAGTATATTCAGCCGAAGAAA
>JBBRTN010000163.1:0-5246 GCA_038244395.1 Ignavibacteria bacterium | reverse complement strand
TAACGGAGTGCCGGATTCCGTAATAAATAAATATAAGAATTTACCTGAAATGGAATTCAGCAGCGCACTTGAAAAAGAGGCGATTATTTTTGTAGAAAATAATCCTGTTCTTTACCTGAAAGGTCTGCCCTTCAGGCTGATAAAATATTCCGGCAGGCAGGACTGGACAATCGCATACTTTTTTGATTATACCAAATATGAAAATGCGGATATTCTGAAAATAATTTTTCAGAACATTGATAATTTTTTCTTCTGGATTATATTATTTTACCCTTTCATTTATTTACTTAAAAATAAAAACTTATCTCCGGTTTCATATTATATCTTATGGGCATATCTGAGCTATTCATTAATTTTACTCACAGTGTCGGAATCCAGATCGCGGTATAATTTCCCGTATATACTTTTCCCTGTATTTGCGATGGCATTATCCGGACAGAATACACGGTACTCTGATCCTCTTAAAAAAGATATTAAAAACTCTTAAATGTAAAATGTAATGCCGGCAAAGCTAATGATAATATGGGATTATGATACTGCGCTTGGTCAGATTAATTCTACAATGCCCTATAATTTTAAGTACGACCCAATTTATGAGGAGATAGAAAATGTTGAGTATATTTTAAAAGCCGCGTTTGATGCAGATATTAAAATGACATTTGCATGCCTTGGATTTGCAGCAGAGAAAGGAATTTTTCCATTCAATAATCCGGAACAGATAAAAAAAATTTATGATGAAGGTCATGAGATAGCTTCCCATTCATGGAAGCATGAGTGGTTTCCGCTTCTTATGGAGAAGCAGATTAAGAAATCTCTTGAGAGGAGTAAATATATTTTAGAGAAATGCACAGGCAGGGATGGCTCGGTAACCGGTTTCATTCCTCCTCACAGCAGGCCGATGAGCTGGTACAAAAAATTTTCTTACAGCCCGGGTGACCGCGGGATTTATCCCTTTCATAAGGGCAGCGACACAGGTTACATTCTTAAAGAGCTTTCAAAATTAAAATATAAATGGTGCAGAGTTCTCAAAAACTATAAGCCTCTATGGGAAAAAATTTTAAGTAACTCAGGGAAAGATTCATATGAATTTGTTAAATGGGAAATTCATAACGGGATTGTCTGCGTTCCTCAATACTATACTGGCTTTGATGAACCTGCCCGGACTTACCTTGAAAAAGCAGTTGAAAAAAATGAAGCTCTGGTAATAGTCGGACATCCTGCCGGTCTTAGTCGTGAAAAATCCGAAAGCTTAAAATACTTCAATGAATTCATGGAGCTGGTAAAAAAATATAAATCCAACATGCAGCTTGATGTAATGACTGTAACGGATTATATAAATAAAAATATTCTTAAAGGAGAAATTAAAAATTAGTATTGAAATAAAACCATACTCAGATGAATTTGTAAAAGGTCATGAAGAATTTACTTCAAAAGTATGGCCCGGCAAAAAAAGAAGGAGAGTGGAAATTTACAACAGATGGAAGTTCAGAGGACCTGCTTCAGGAAATGTTGACGGGCTGCTGCTGGCAATAAGTGATGGGAAAGTAATTGGTCAGCTTGGACAGATTCCCGTCAAGCTGAAATACGGAAAAGAAATTTATGATGCACAGTGGACGTGTGACGTAATAGTAGATCCTGATCAAAGAGGAACAGGAGTCGGGAGAAAGATGTTTGACTTCGCCATGAAAAGAGACATGATAGGGCTTGGTCATAATGCCAGTCCGAGCGCGAACGGTGTGATGGTGTCAATGGGATTCAAGCCTATGCCCTGCGCGAGAAGTATGGTATTCCCAGTCAATGCAGACCACATTCTGAAATGGATAACTCCTGATAAATTTAATTTTGCAATCCCGTTTATAAAAAAAATTGTTCAGCCGTATTTTACATTGAAGACGAACAGGTTGAAGAAAGCAGGAAGTAATTTTGAGATTTGCAGATGGGAAGATGTGGCGGGATTGATATCGCAGAGACAGGACGAAATACAGAATCCGCAGATATTGCATGATAAAGATTTTTTGAATTGGAGAGCGACAGGGCTGGAAAAATATTCACCGAGAATCAGCGGAGCAAGATCTGATAAAGGAAGTTATGTTCTCCATTCTCCATTCAGTCCGTATTATAATATTTATGACTGGCATTGTAAAAATTCAGATGAAGTCAGAAATATGATTTCACTCGTTGTCAGACTCGCAATAGAAAATAATTCACAGACGATTCAGATTATTGCAAATGATGAAGAAGAGGAAGCGATGCTGAGTAAGCTGGGTTTCATAAGGTCGAGGCATAACGAAAGGATAATTCATTATTCAAAAAATAATTTACTCGATAAAGCAGTGAAGTTTTATTTCACGCTTTATGATACGGATCTGAATCTGTGATAACTCCCGAGACATTTACTATAATAAAATATCTGAATCCAACATGGTATTTTAATCTGATTCCTTCAAATGTAAATTCATTTTCCACCTGGTATTTTAATTCGTCAGTGATGAAAATTCCTGAAGGGTTCGAAAAATTTGCGGCACAGGACAATAGGTATAAGACAAAGTCTGCGAGAGATCTCGACATTGGTTATCAGTTATGGAACAGGGGAGTAATGCTCAAATCGGAAAACATTCCTTGCGGGATGCTGATACATAAGGACAAGCCGAAACTTGAGGATAATTATATTTTTATCAGAAAGTATTTTAAACATCATAGGGTCTATTATTTTTTTATAAAGAATATTTTCAGTTTTCATAATCCTGTTTCCGAAATAAAAGCATTTATAAAAACAAGAGATGTAAAAAAAATTGATCTTATAGATTCGCATTGCGAATTTAATGACTATAAAAATTTTACATCCGGGTTAACACAATCCCGGCCGCTTGTCAGCATTATTATTCCCACACTGAACCGGTATGAATATTTAAAAGATGTTTTGTCGGATCTTGAGAAACAGGATTATAAAAATTTCGAAACAATAATAGTTGACCAGACTGATAATCCTGATAAGGAATTTTACAAAAATTTTAATCTCCGGCTGGAGCTGATTTTTCAGGATGGCAAGGGACAATGGCTTGCAAGGAACGAGGCGATACGAAAGGCGAAAGGCAACTATCTGCTTTTCTTTGATGATGATTCGAGAGTTGATGCTGACTGGATTTCGCAACATCTCAAAGGATTGGATTTTTTTAAGGCGGATATTTCAGCAGGAGTTTCGATTTCAAAAACAGGAGATACCGTTCCTGCTAATTATAGTTTTTTCAGATGGGCAGACCAGTTTGATTCCGGGAATGCGATGGTAAAAAGAGAAGTCTTTGAAAAGGCTGGAATGTTTGACAGGCAGTTTGACAAGCAAAGAATGGGTGACGGCGAATTCGGGCTCAGGGCTTATCTGGCAGGGTTCAAGAGTATTTCTCATCCGTATGCAAAACGTCTTCACTTAAAAATCGGAACCGGAGGATTGAGGCAAATGGGTTCATGGGATGCATTCCGTCCGAAAAAATTTTTCTCTCCGAGACCTATACCAAGTGTTTTGTACTTGTACAGGAAATATTTTCCGGCGGATTATGTTTCGAATGCTTTATTAATCGGAATGCTGCCTTCATTGATTCCTTACAAGTGGAAGGGGAAAAGATTTCTTTACCCTTTAAGCGCATTGCTTTCAATATTTATTTTACCTGTACTCCTTTTCCAGATGAGCATCTCATGGAGCAGGTCTTCTAAAATGCTGAATGAAGGAGACAAGATTGAACGGATCTGAAAAAATTTTATTACTCACATCCGAATTTCCGCCCGGACCGGGTGGAATTGGAAATCATGCATTTAATCTTGCTAAATATTTAAAGCTTAATTCCATTGAAGTAAATGTGCTTGCAGTTTCTGATTTTGTAAGTTCAGATGAAGAGGAAGAGTTTGACAAAAAACAAAATTTTAAAGTTACGAGATTCAGGAGACATAAAAGCAGGGTTAAGACATATTTAAAAAGAGTAAGATTGATTTTAGATAATATTAAGAGTGAAAGCTATACTCATGTGATATTCTCGGGAAGAATATTTCTGATGACATCTTTACTATTAAAAAAATACCGGGGGAAAATTAAATTTATTGCAATTGCTCATGGAGGCGATGTTAATGCTGAAAGCATATTACAGAAAACACTGGTTAACAAGGCGCTTTCAAGTATGGATTTGATTATCCCTGTTTCTAATTTTTCAAGATCCAAGATTAAAATAAAAACTGACCCGGAAAAAGTTTGTGTAATACCAAACGGTTTTGATTTTGAGAACATTCAGAATCTTGTTGTTACCGAGAAGAGTATGCGTAACGGCTCTTTGAGCCTTGTGACTGTCGGGACAGTATGGCCGAGAAAAGGACATCACAATGTTTTTAATGCTCTTCCAAAAATAATATCCGAATACCCGGAGACAAGATACAATATCATAGGCCGGCTGGCGGATTTATCCAGGATAAAAAATTTCATAGAAGACAAAAAGTTCAAGGAGCATTTAAAAATTCACGGGGCAGTTTCAAATGAGGAAATGTACAAAGTCCTGAATGACTCACAGATTTTTATTTTGCTCAGCGAAAGCCAGGCGTCAGGAGACTTTGAAGGATTCGGAATTGCAGTTCTTGAGGCAAATTATTTCGGACTGCCTGCCATAGGATCTAAAAACAGCGGGCTTGAAGATGCAATAAAGAACGGAGTTAGCGGGATTCTCGTTGAGCCGCGTCATATCAATGAAGTAAGCGATGCTGTAAATGATATAGCAAAAAATTATTCTAAGTTCAGTCAGGGCGCGAAGGAATGGGCTTCAGAGCATCACTGGTCTAATATTATTAAAAGATATATTAAGGCAATTGAAAATATAAATTAAATTATTAAGCTATTAAACTATTACACATTAAACTATGTGCGGATTCTTAGGTGCGGCAGATTTCGAAAGAGGAATAAATTATATTTATCCTGCATTGCAAAAAGGGCTGGCTGCAATAAGTCATCGCGGACCTGACGGAAGCAGGGATCTGAATTTTGGGAATGTTTTTCTCGGTCACAACCGGTTGAGTATTATTGATTTGTCTTCAAACGCAGACGAGCCATTGAAATCTGTTTCGTCTGATGCACACATAATTTATAACGGAGAGATTTATAATTATAAAGAATTAAAAGCCAATCTTAAAAATACAAGATTTAAGACCAGCTCAGATACTGAAGTTTTGCTTGAGGGATATTTAAGTGAAGGAATTAACTTCTTCAAAAAACT
>JBBRTN010000162.1:0-5267 GCA_038244395.1 Ignavibacteria bacterium | reverse complement strand
TTTTATAAAATCATATTCGGCGTTGCATTGAGCCCTGATCCCTACCTGAGTAATGGAAGTAGTGAACTCCGAAACTCTTGCAGCAAATGAAGCATGGGAATATTTGCTCCCTTCATACTCCTGGCGCAGATCCGAATGTGCATCGAAGTGAAGTATTGAAAGATTTTTAAACGAATCAAAGTGAGCCCGAATGGGTGCAGTCGAAATTGAATGTTCACCTCCTAAAGTTACTACAAACTTCTTATTGTCAATCAGTCGTTTAACATTATCATAAATTAAATCGAGCGCTTTCTTTCCTTTTTTATCTTTTAACTCAAGGGGATGAAGCGAACATATTCCTTTCCCTTTTTCAAAACACAGTTCCCTGTCAAGCTCTTCATCAAAAAATTCAACATAATGCGAAGCCTCTAAAATAGCCGCGGGACCCCTGGATGTTCCTTTGCCGTATGAGGTAGTTTGTTCATAAGGAACAGGAAGTATGGTGATTAAAGAATCTGTATAGCCCGAATACTCTTCTTCGATTGCCAGAAAATTCTTCTTTATTCCGTAATATTTATTCATCTATTTATAATTTATGAAATATGTTTTAATTGATTTTATATTCTTCAACATCGAAAAGCTCTTTGAGTTTTTCTATTATTTCATTTTCTTTTCCGGACGGAGGACTTTCGGTATGATTTGCAGCTGACTTTATCTCCGGAGACTTTGAATCTAAATAAGTTAATTTTTTTTCAGTTTCCTTACCTTTATTATAAGTTTTATGGATTCGTTCATCTGAATTATCTGAATTATCTGAATTATCCGAATTATCTGAATTAAAAATTGGCGGGGAATCAACTTCACTATTTTGTACAAAAGAATCTTTAGTGTTATCATCAGTGACTCCAGTGTTTTCAGTAACTTTATTATCTCCGTTACCGGCGGCTTTATTATTTTTCGAATCTTGTTTTAAATTATTTTCCGGAATATCTTCAGGCGTGTCGTCAGAAATCAGACTTTTTTTTTTAATGCTTCCATTTCAGACAAGATGACAGACAGGTCAAGCACTTCCGAGTTAACCCGGCAAAGCTCCACCAGTATTGCTTCGAGCAGTATCTTTTGATTTGAGGAATACCTGAACCTTCCTTCGGCTTCAAATAAAACTTTCATCAGTCTTGAAATCTGTCCTTCAGAAAACTCCTTAGCTTCATCGAGATATTTTTCTTTAATGGAATCCGATTCATCAAGAAGGTCAGTGTTTCCTGTTGACATAACTATCATAATGTCCCGCAGGTGTTCGGTAATTCCGTGGAAGAAAGACTGCATGTCAAAGCCCTTTTCATTGAGCTCGTGAAAGTATATAAGTACTTCTTTTGCATTTCCTTCGCGAATAAACTTCGAAATGTTAAAATAGATTTCCTTGTCCGGAATATTAAGAAAGTTCTTCAGCTCGGAATAAACAATTTTCTCACCGCAGAATGAAACAGCCATGTCGAATATTCCCTGCGCATCTCTCAATGCGCCGTCACCGAGTTTAGAAATCAGGAACAGTGAGTCTTCATCAATTTTAATTTTCTCTTCCTTTGCTATTTCTTTAATGTTATCCGAAATTTCCTTTATCTTAATTCTCTGCAGGGGAAATCTCTGGCACCGGCTCACAATCGTAACCGGAATTTTTTCAGGATTGGTAGTTGCCAGAATGAATATAAGATATTCCGGCGGCTCTTCTAAAATTTTGAGCAGTGCATTGAATGCCTGCTGAGTAAGCATATGAACTTCATCCACTATGAAGAACTTAAATTTTCCCTTGAGTGGAAAAAATTTTGCCGCATCCTGAATTGCTCTTACATCATCTATACCGCGGTTAGATGCAGCATCGAGCTCGAATACATCCGGATGGTTGCCGTTTGTAATTTCAATGCAGGAGTCGCACTTGTTGCAGGGCTCTCCGTCTTTTGAATTCGGGCAGTTGAGCGCTTTCGCAAATATCCTGGCAATAGTGGTTTTACCTACACCGCGCGGACCGGAGAGCAAATAAGAATGCGCAATCTTTTTCGTCAGGATTGCATTTTTAAGAGTCTGCGTTACGAATTCTTGTGAGGTGACATCGGATAATTTTTGCGGCCTGTATTTTCTTGCCGAGACTTTATATGTTGACAAAGTTTTACTTTTCTGAATTTATTATGACTTTATAAAATACAGATTATTTTCTGAATACTACTTTCTTATCTTTAAACACATACTTTATCCCGTCTTCTACTTTTTCTACCGGAATGATTTCAAGCTTATCCAGAATCTCCCCCTGAATTTCAATTAAATCTTTTTCATTATCTTTGGGAATGAGAACAGTCTTTATACCGCTTCTTACTGCTGCCAGCAACTTTTCATTCAGCCCGCCAATCGGCAACACGGTGCCCCTGAGTGTGATTTCTCCTGTCATGGCCACGTCGGATCTCACAGTGCATTTTGTAATGGCGGAGAGCATTGCCATTATCATTGTGATTCCTGCCGAAGGCCCGTCTTTAGGGATTGCGCCTTCGGGAAGATGAATATGAATTTCCTTCTCCTTGAAAAATGATTCCGGAATTTTAAACTGCTTTGCATTTGACTTAATATAAGAAAATCCTGCCTGCGCAGATTCCTTCATTATGTCACCAAGCTTTCCCGTTAAAATAAATTTATTAGCCCCTTTCATTATAGTAACGTCGACATTCAGAATATCTCCGCCCATTGATGTCCATGCCAGACCTATTACGGAGCCGATTTTATTTTTTGTCTTATCGTCTGCTATCTTCTGCTTATAATGATGTACCCCGAGATACTTAGAGACTAATTCATCCGATACAATAATTTTTTTCTTTGATTTCTTAATGTTAGTGTCTTCGACAATGCCTCTTGTGACTTTTCTTATAACCGAAGAGATCTCCCTCTCAAGACTTCTTACCCCGGCTTCACGTGTATATTCCTGTATTATTTTCATCACGACATCATCAGGAAACTCAATCATTTCAGGCGTTAACCCGTGTTCGGAAATTTCTTTGGGAATAATGTGTCTCTTTGCAATCTGCACCTTTTCAAAGTCCAGATAGCTTCTCATTTCGATTATTTCCATCCGGTCAAGCAGCGGAAGTGGAATATTGTAGTAGACGTTTGCAGTAGTAATAAAAAGCACATTGGAGAGATCATAATCCACGTCAAGGTAATGATCGTTGAATGTTGTGTTTTGCTCAGGGTCCAGAACTTCAAGCATTGCGCTTGAAGGGTCGCCTCTGAAATCATTGCTCATCTTATCAATCTCATCTATCAGAAGAACAGGATTTACACTTCCGGCTTTTTTCATTGCCTGTATAATTTTTCCCGGCATCGAGCCAATGTAGGTCCTGCGATGCCCGCGTATTTCGGCCTCATCTCTTACACCGCCAACTGAAATTCTCACGAAGTTTCTGCCCAGTGCTCTTGCTATTGATTTGCCGAGGGATGTCTTGCCGACGCCCGGCGGACCTACAAAGCAGAGTATTTGTCCTTTCGGAGACTTGCGAATATTTTTATCATGAAGAAGTTTCAGCACAGCCATCAGCTCCAGTATCCTGTCTTTGGCTTTATCCAGTCCGTAATGATCTTCATCAAGAATCAACTTGGCATTCTTCAAATCAAAATTATCATCAGTAAATTTATTCCAGGGAACGCTGACCATCCAGTCAAGATAATTTCTGATTACGGAATAGTCAGGCGACATCGAAGGCATTTTCTTTAGCTTGTTAAATTCTTCTGATGCTTTATTCATGACAGGTTCCGGCATTTCGCTCCGGTCTATCTGCTCCTTCAGCTTTATCAGCTCGGGATCACTCTCAGTGCCCTCTCCAAGCTCATCCTGCAGAATTCTTATCTGCTCCTGTACAATAAACTTCCGCTGGTTTTTTTGCATCGTCTGATAAATCTTCGCATCAATTTCCTTTTCGACATTCAGAACTTCCATCTCCGAACCAAGCAGATAAAGCACTTCATAATATTGTTTGTGAAGATCCGAGATCTCGAGTATCTGCTGCTTCTTATGAACATCGGCGTTTATAGTGGAGGCAATGTAATATAATTTTCTGTCGGGCTCTTTAATATTTTCATACGCCACAAGTGTCTCCTGCGGAATTGTCCTGTTGGTATGCACATAATCCGTGAACAGCTTTGTCGCCTGTCGTATCAGAGCTTCGAGCTCAGTATCTTTTTTGAAAGCAGTGTTCTTTATCTGTATATCTGCCGTAATGAAATTGTCATTTTGAAATTTTTCTACCTTTGCCGTGACAAGCCCGTCAACAAGGACTTTTATCAGCCCGTTGGGAAGACGCAATACCTGGATTATCTTGGCGACAGTTCCGGTCTTATATAAATTTTCAAAAGTGGGCTCTTCTATTTTTTCATCAAGCTGAGTCACAAGCATTATAAATTTATCTTTCTCAACTGACCTGTTAATTGCAGCGATAGTGGATTCCCTGCCTGCAAGAATTGGAAACATCATATACGGAAATACAACTATATCTTTTAAAGGTAAAACAGGCAGCTTTGAAGGAATTGAAGATTTCAGATCGGGAATGTTTGACTGATTTTCATAAATTACTTCTGTGGATGCTTCACCGTTATCAGGAATATTTTGCAGCAATTCTATTTTTTCTTCTTTACTCTTTGCCATTTTAATTTTATTCGTTTTGTGTGTAATGTGTTAATAAATATAAATTTACTCTTGTATAGTTTCAATCCTATTCTTATAGAGTTGAATAGAGTTGTACAGAGCCGAAACACATCCGTAAAAACGTTTTATTGTGTCACTGAAATACCCTGATGAAGAATTCATGACAGGACTGAGTGATTTTGATCTATTTGATCTATTTGAATTAAGTGAAATTATTTTACTATTCACTGAACTATTTCCACGGGATAAAGTTATATATCTCAGCCACTTCATTTTCTATAATAATTGTCTTGATTAAACTCGTTATTAAAAATATTTTTAATAAAATCCAATATAACTTGAGATCCATAAAAATTATAATATTCGTTCCCTTACTTATCATTATTTCAGTATGCCAGCCTGGCTGCAGTTTTTTAACATACACATCAAATTCTACGGCTTCAAATACGGATTCTTCAGAGACAGGTCCTGAACCAAACTATAATGTAACGCTTGATTTTAATTACCAGGATTTTACTTCTTATTTGTATATGGGAAACAGGATTGAAAATTTTACAGCATATTTCAATACTTTTTTCCGGGCAAATGAAGATTATCAAGATGCATT
>JBBRTN010000161.1:0-5285 GCA_038244395.1 Ignavibacteria bacterium | reverse complement strand
CGGGATTACACCTCTGCTTTCCATTTTGAAATCAGTTCTGGCTGTCGAGCCTAAAAGCAATGTGATTTTATATTACGGAAGTTTTGATGAAGAGAGTATTATTTTTAAGAATGAACTGGATGAACTTCAAAAAAAGTATGCTGATAGTTTAAAAATCTATTATACTCTTTTAGAAGTTTCCTCAGACTGGCGCGGGATGAAAGGAATAATAAATAAAGATGATCTGCTTGAAATTATGAAAGACAATCCCGGAGGTAAATCGGATAAGGCTGAATATTTCATTTGCGGTCCCACTGAGATGATGGAAATTGTGAAACAAATTTTGCTGGGAGAAAATATTGATTCAAAAAAAATCCATATCGAATATTTTACTGCGCCTGTTCATCATGAGGAATATATTCCTGAAGCCGAGGATGGTGTTGTTAGAGAAAGACAGGTTGAAATTATATTAGACGGCAATGAATATAAAATTCCGGTGCCTCCCGATGTTGCAATTCTGGATGCCGCAATAAATGCGGACCTCGATCCGCCATACTCCTGTAAAGCCGGTATCTGTACGACATGCCGGGCAAAACTATATTCCGGCAAAGTAAAGATGGATGAGCGTGAGGGTCTGTCTGATGCTGAAATAGAAGAAGGTTATATTCTTACCTGCCAGTCACATCCTCTGACTGATAACGTAAAGCTCGAGTATATGTAAGATTTCCGGATTACGAAAATTTTATTCGACTGCTTCTATTTCTGTTTTCCCATAATTACTGCAACAATATATTTTATAGTCTTACTCCTTTTACTGTTCTTCCGCTGAAATGAAAATTCTATCTCATTGAAAGAATAATTTTATTTCATTTGAAATTCTAACCGGATTAATTTTCTCAATCGGATGCTGAGTGTCCGGGAGAATAAGCAATTTTCCGTTTTTTAATTTTCGATAAGCATCAACGGTCTCTTCGATTGAAACCATATTATCCCTGTCACCAACGCTTAGAGTAACTTCATTTTCAATCAATGAAAAATCACTTTCACTAAGCATGCGTTTGCTTCCCAGATTAATCATCATTTCAGCAGTCTTGCTCATAACAATTTTCCAGTCTTCGGGAGAATGTCTTCGGGAAAGCTGTTCCGCGTACAGTGGAATTTTAATTGAAATTTTTTCTGCATCAAGAAGTTTCGATTCTTTTAATGAAGTTTCTTCAGTCCAGTTAAATTTAGTCGCAGTAGTAAAAATTTTATTTATCTTGCCGGTAAAATGCCTTGCGATATACAAGGCGACATAACCTCCCATGCTGTACCCGTAAATATTTATTCCTTCGAGTCTGTTCTTTTCAATAAAATACAAAACGTCTTCCGCGAACAACCTTATGCTGAAAGGCTCTGTAGGAATAGGTTTGCCGCCATGTCCGGAAAAATTCAAAAGATAAATCCCGAAACTATCTTTCAATAATTCCGCAAGAGGCTCCAGCTGAGCGGCCGAGCCGGTTGCTCCGTGAAGAAGAAGCAGTTTGTTCATCTTAAATATTTATGTTATAACAGATTATCAAGAGGATAATTATCAGATTAGTCCGAAAGGAATCTGACATTTTTAAGTAAAAGAATTATTGTTATAGCTAAGTAAGTCCAAAACTTTCCCGGCAATATGGTCAGCGAGATCATTAAAATTTCTGGGATTGTATTCGAAACTCGGCATTGCAGGAACTATCTTTCCGCCGGCATCAATTATCTTAATCATATTATTCAGATGAATTTTATTAAGCGGGGTTTCTCTTGGTATTATTATTAGCGGTTTTGAATATGAGAATGCATAGTCGGCAGATTTTTCAATTAAGTTTTCACAGTCTCCGCTAGCAATTCCTCCAATCGTACCCATCGAGCACGGCGAAATTATCATTCCGCAACAGACATACTTATTTGTAAATATCTCGGATTTAAGATCCAGATTATTGTGAAAAGTGACAGTTGATTTTAGAAGTAAAATTTCCGGAAAGAGTCCTGCAATGTTGCCCGGTTTAATTTCAACACCGCACTCGTTATAGATTGTATATACCGCATATTCTGAAAGTATAAGGTCAACATTAAAATCATTTATCAGCAGTGCGCGAAGCATTCTTAGTCCGTAAACAGCTCCGCTTGTTCCGGTTATTGCAAGAATTATATTTTTCCCTTCACCGTCATAGTTTCGGATCAAAGGTAAAGTCTCAGGCTGAATAATGGCGGAAGCTTTTTCTTTAGGCATATGATTTTTATTAATTACGGTTTAACAGAAGCGATAATATTGTGAAAACCAAAATAGAAATTATTACAAATATAGTGTTTTGGAAAACAAAAATCTGAATCAAAAATAAAATCACGCCGAGAAACATCGCGAGAAATACTTCGATGAACTTCGAAGCAGAATTGAACTTACTGCTCTCCAGCGTAAAAGGAAAAGTCTTGTCAAACAGCAGTGCTACTGAGCTTATAAAATAAATACCGGAAACAATAAATAAAATGTTCATCATTACCGTTGAGAAATCAGCCTTTAAATTCAGCAGAAGTGTTATCAGAATTATTATAGGAAACAAAAATACCAGATAAATAAATTTATTGGTACCTTTTATTATAAAACTCCTTTTCGTTACCGGAAGGGAATCATAAATCCATTCGGTATTGCTGGAGATATCATCCAGTATTTTGGAATTGGAAATGAGCAGACGCGAGCACATCATCAATGTCATTGTAATGGTTGGGCTTATAAGAAGAATCGATGTCTTAAAAAAAGAGTCGCTGCTCACTCCTTCATTGAAAAAAAGCAGGTTACGTGAATCGGATACAACACCGATTATTACAAACATAAGAGGCATAAACAGAATTGGTATGTATTTGATACGGAGAAATTTTGAATTCCTCAGCTGGTTTTTGATCAGATTGTAGGATGCGGCTTCATAATTATTCGTCAGGATGTACTTGTAAATTAAATTATTAATAAAAGTAAATTTCATTCCTGCTTTTGAAAAAGTGCTTTTCTTCTTTATTGAACCTGCATTTTCCAGGATCAAAAAATACTTTCCGGAAATAAAAAAATACAGTAAAACAAAAACCGAAGCGGATGCAAGAAGGCAGATCAGAAAATAAAAAATATCATAAACCGAATTTGAAAAAAAAGTCTGAGGAAGATATTTAGTAATTCCGAAATTTAAAATATTGTGCTTTACCAAATTGCCGGAAATCTTCGATGCCGCCCTTGACGAAAGAGTAGATGAATAAAAAATAAAAACAAAGAAAAAAATCTGAAGGAAATTAAGCATCAGGACCGCCTTTTCCCTGAAATAGATTAATATGATAACGTAAAGAAATATCAGTATGCCCGTGGCAAAATAGCTGAAGAGAATAATTGTTAAGACAAATGAAATTGCTCTTAAGATATTATGATCGATATTATAGAAAAAAACGACCTGAGGGATTACCGAAGCAAGAATGAAAAACAACAGGAATAAAATCGCTGATAAAAATTTTGCCCTGAAAAATTCAGAACTTTTAACCGGCAGCATATTAAGGATTTCATAATTTCTGCCTGCAAGAAAAAGATTATCAAAGTCATTTAAAACGATTATCGAGATTAAAAACAAGCTCGAGGTCATGGATAATATCACGAAGCTTCTTTCGTCAAAGGCGGTATAAAAATTAAATGAAAGAGCCGTATTGGAAACAAGGTATGCGATTAAAATACCCGTTAATTTTTTTTTGCCGGAATTTTCTTTATCACGGTAATCTATTTTCTGAAATAAATTAAATAAAGTTTTTGTATTACTCATGAAGTCAGTTCACTTTTTGTTTTTTGGCATTCAGCCTGGCTCTGTATTCCTTCACAGCCTGTAAATGCTGCTCATAATTTTCAGTAAACTTATGTCCTCCCTCACCTGTAGCAACAAAAAACAAATAGCTATGCTTTGCCGGATTCAGTGCTGCTTTAATGGATGCCAGGCCAGGATTATTTATCGGACCGGGCGGAAGACCTTTGTTAAGATAAGTATTGTACGGAGAAATAATTTTAAGGTCCTCATATAAAATTCTCGCTTTCGGTCCATCGGGTAAAATATATTGTATTGTCGGGTCAGCCTCCAGCCTCATTCCTTTTGCAATCCTGTTTAAGTAGACGCCAGCAATGACAGGCTTTTCATCGTCCATCCGTGTTTCACCTTCGACGATGGAAGCCAGAGTAACCGCTTTAAGAAGCGTAGTCGAATCTTTTAGAATTTCGGATTTTATTTCATTATCTCCGAGAACTTTTTTACGGAATTCATTGAAGAGCAGACGCACAAGGTTTTTTTCATCCGTTAAAGGAGAGATATCGTATGTGTCGGGAAAAAGAAATCCCTCAAGATTTTTTATTTTTCCTGAGAGACCGAGCAGGCTTATCAAAGAATCGTTTGCTGCCTCCTGAAGGAATTTTTCCTTTGAGAGCGAAAGCTTTTTCTGGGCGAGGTTGGAAATTTGTCTTAGATTATATCCCGGCGGAATTGTAATCCGGACCGGCTGATTCAGACTCTTGTCTGTCAATAATTCCATAAGCTGTGAATTGCTCATCCCGTTTTTGAAAAGATAAATATTAGAGATAATCTGATTTTCCTTACCCGTAAGTTTTACGGCAAGTTTAAACAAAAAGGAATTGGAAATAATATCTTCCTCCATCAGCTGATAAATTATTTCATCCAGATTCTTCCCCTGACCGATAGTAATTCTTTTCTCATCTTCGCCATGCCAGTAATATTTTGCATAAAAAATCTGGTATACAATGAAACATATAAGAAGAATGTTCAGTACCAGCGCATATTTATATAAGCTTTTAATTTTATTCAAGTGGACGCTCTCATATACTGTGCATGTGTTAATTAGATTTTAAATGTTAATATAAAAAAAACATTTATCTCAGTTGCCCGGTTTATTTTCTTTTTTTGCAATTAAATCATTCACCTGTTTCAGATACCATTTCCCGTAAGGACTGTTTGGATCAATCTCAAGTATTTTTTGAAACTGCAGTTTTGCTTCATCCAGTCTTCCAACATCTCTATAATAAACTCCAAGATACTGGTATGCGTCCTTGTATTCGGGAAAAATCGAGATAGCTTTAAGAAGATCTTTTTCATTATTCACATAATCCTTTAGCATATAATATCCCAGAGCCCTTAGGAAATATGCGTATGAACAATTCGGCTCGAGAGAAAGCACACGGTTCATAACATAAAT
This sequence comes from Ignavibacteria bacterium, assembly GCA_038244395.1. Classification (GTDB taxonomy): domain Bacteria; phylum Bacteroidota; class Ignavibacteria; order Tepidaquicellales; family Tepidaquicellaceae; genus JAGPCH01. The sequence goes on along the minus strand of JBBRTN010000161.1, from coordinate 62 downwards.
AAGCTGCTGGCCTGCTTTTTGTGAAACGAGTGCACCGGCGTTTATCAGGAGGCTGTTTGCTT
>JBBRTN010000160.1:0-5291 GCA_038244395.1 Ignavibacteria bacterium | reverse complement strand
TTGCTCATCCTTGATAAAATATATCCGCTGAAACCCAGTGTTAACGGGGGACTCTCGGTAAAAAAAAAATCAGGTTTTAATTTTTTAACGAAACGGTAACTGAATAAGCAGGTAAACGAAAATGACAGCATCGAAATTATTCTCGGGATTCTTTTTACAGCGACAGATGCATACAGCCAGTATCTCATGACGGTGACTCCTTGGATTTTTTCTTCCATCCTGAACTTGCCCCTGTATCCTTTGAAAATTTTTCCTTTCGGATAATTCGGCATCGCAGTAATTACAGATATTTCCCAGCCCATTTCTCTGAAACCTTTGATTAGTTCAGGAAGCCTGTTTGAAGGCGCTCCCATTTCCGGCGGAAAATACTGAGTAAGAATTACCAGCTTCAAAATTATTTTAAGTGAGAATGAAAATGCTTCATCTTGCCTGCGCGTGTTCTCTCGATTTTATCAACTCTTTTAATATCAAAACTTAGTCCAGGCTCCAGGTAAGTGTCCATCCTTTTTTGTATGAGATCTTTATTCTTTTCCGGAATCTCATCATCGGATACAACTTCAAAAATAAATTTATCCAATGCAGTTTGCCTGATTATAAATTCCCTGAGTATGCCGCTTGTTTCGAGAATATTTCTCGATATAAAATAAAATGTTATCCCGGGCGCTTTTTTTCCGCTGGGAAGAACAATAGTATCGTTGACTCCCCCCAGTAATTTTTTAAGAATAATTTTATCTGTGCCCGGCTCTGTCAATGCCCTGTCTCCAATCTCATAGCGAATGAAAGGCATGGCTTTATTATGCAAAGCAGTTAAAATTATCCTGCCCTCGCCTCCCTCTGTGAGCGGTTTTCCTTCATCATCGAGTATCTCTATATAAATATTTTCCAGTGACAATTTCCATTTTCCGCTCAGATCTTCAAACCCAATCAAATCAACTTCCGAAGTTCCGTATTCATTGACGGCAGGAATTCCAAATGCCTCCTCAATTATTTTTTTATCTTCATCGGCGCAGTTTTCCGATGTACAGATACAAACTTTCAGCGAAGGACATACTTCTTTGAGTAATATTTTTTTCTTTATCAGGTATCTTGCGAAGAGTACAATCGAATTTGTATAACCGTAAACATAATCAAATTTAATTTTCTTAAATTTCTCTAAAAATGTGGCGAGCGCTTTATCAGATAAATCAAAGACAGGAAATCTTACCCTGTTTGATAAATAATCTTTCGTCTTTTCAATCATATACTCCAGCTTTTCAAACGGAATCCCATAAAATCTCGCCTGCCTGGAATCCAGACTGAGTCCGAAATTTGTATACCTGTTTTTTATTAATGCCCAGGTCATCGCATGAGCAAATTTATCTTTTGCATATCCAAAAGGATGCCCGGACGAGCCCGAAGTGTAGCCTGTATATAAATTATTTTTATCAATTGAATCCGAAATCAGTTTTTTGTCCGATCCCTGGTAATCACTCTTGGTAAGAATCGGAATCTCATCCCATTTCTCCGGAAGTTTTAAGCCTATCCTGCTTCGGTAAAATTCATTGTTACCAAAGTGATATTTTGCAATTTCCCATTTTTTATTTTCATGCCATGCTTTAAACTCCGAAGGTGTCATATTTTGAATCCTCTTTAATTCCTTTTCTGCTTCCTCTAACGGGAATCCCTTGAGCTTCAGACTTAATTCCAAAAATGACATTTATATTAACCTGTTCTTAAATTCTTAGTAAATCAAATATGCTTGAAAATAATTGTTTATCAGTTGTTCCGTTTACTCTTATCCGTGACAATGGCATCAAGAATTTTAAACCAATTATTCTTAATAGTAAGCCAGTCAAACTCTTCAATTTTTTTTCTTGCATTCAATGTAATCTTTCTGACAAGCTCACTGTCAGACATCAGATTTTCAATTTCCTCAGCAAATTTAACCGCATTGCCCGGCGGGACTAGTATCCCGTCAATCCTGTCTTCAATAAGGAATGGCAGCCCTCCGACATTGGTCGAGACAACAGGCAGTCCCAATGCCATTGCCTCGATAACGCTTACAGGATGATTATCAAAATCAGTAGTGTTTATAAAAATATCATATTGTTCAGATAGCCGGAGCCATTCCTTTTTTGAAAGTTTGCCTGTAAATTTTACAGAGTCTGAAATATTTAACTCTTTTGCCTTATCAATTACTTTCTGAAGTGAACCGTCTTTATCAGGACCTACCATACAAAGCTCAGCCTCAGGATTTTTTTTTTTTCAGCAGGCTCAATACTTCCACCGCAAGCAAAGGATTATATGTACTGTCAAATGATCTCACCCAGAATAATTTCGGCTTTACTGAATTTCTCTGAAGGTAACTGTAATTTTCCAGAGGGATAAAATTAGGAATATATTCAACGTTATATCCCGCCTCTTCGAAATATTTTTTCAGATAAAGCGATGGTGAAATATTTAAGGCAGAATTAGAAAATATAAATCTGCACTTAGCTGGTGATTTAAGAAGGCGGTCAGGATATCCTCCTCCTCTCAAAATAGGCATGTAAGGTATTGCATAGTGTTTACAAAGATATGCAAGAATATATGTATACCAAAAAGCTCTCATGCTGTATGAATCAATTAGCACCAGCTCTAATTTATTTTTATTTTTCATTAACGAACTTATCATATCAGAAAGCCTGCTAAGCTGCCCCTTTTTTCTGGAAACGAATTTCAATATATATGATTGAGAAATTTTTGGAGCTAAAGTTTCAATAAAGGTTGGGGTAAAGCCGTGTTCGGAAAGTATGTTCCCAGCATACAGTATCATTGGCGCGGTCTTATTACTAAATTAAGAAAACCTATCCCGTACACAAAACCGGTCGCGGCAATTCTCATCGCAGCATGACCTAAGGTGATAAAAACAAATACTGAACAAAGTATAATTAAAATTCTGTCGTTGGTTGATTTTGATTTAAAGAAAAAAGTCATAGGATAAAATAATAAAATCAGTATTGCCACTATGCCGAACATTCCATGCTCCGCAAGAAGTCTTGAATATTCAATATGAGCCGCAGTCTCTACACCGGAAATTTCACCGCGTTTCTCGGTCGCCATGCCGGGTCCCACGCCGGTTATAGGGCTCTGTGCAAAAATTTCAAGATCCTCCTCGAATATCTCCTCCCTTCCGCTGAACAAATTACTTCTTTCCGAATCATACATGGATTCTCCCCTGAATCTTTTCTCCAGTAATCCTCCGCTGATATCATTCACATAGTAAAATCCGCTGAAGGCAACTACAAAAATAACAATGAAAGCGTAAACAATCCGGTTCATTCTAAGCTTGAATCTCGAATCGATTAACGTCATAATAAAAATACACAAGATTATAGCAATAATCGGAGCTAACATTCCTCCTCTGGAAAATGTAGCCAGCCCTCTGACAAGAAACAGTAGCAATAAACCTACGTCGAGATATTTTATTTTGAACAGTTTAATATTAAGGAAGTATGATGCAGCTATGATAAGTATTCCAAGACCTAACACAGTCGATACCTGGTTTGGACCGAAGCCTCCGCTTGCTTGAAAACTTGACTCAGTCGTGAACTCCACATTCTCGAGTGAGCCGGAACGCAGATAAAGGAAAATTGACATTGCAGCTATCGGATACAGAATATTTAAAAATAGTCTCTTAAGCTGAAGCTGAGAAAATTTTCTCTTAAAAAAATAAATTACGGACAATGCAAGAACAATCGGACCGGATAAATTAAATGAAACCAGCTGCCTGGAAAATTCAAAACTTTCAGAGCTCACCAGCAAGATCGAAGGAATAAGCAGAAGTAAAAATACTATGAATGTCTTAGCAACTGGGCGTTTTTGTCTTTCGAAAACAAGACCTGCTACCAGGAAAACAAAGACAGCATACTTGCCAAACTCATATCCTAATCCACCGGAGTTCATCCTGAATAAAACTTCAATGCCTACAACATATCCTGCAAAGTTATGAGCCGCACCGTCAGCATTCTTTTTTGTAAATATCCTGAAAAGACCGTAGACCACTATTATCGCAGAGTATACTATACTTAAATCCCTGTTAACAATCATTGTTGCTGCCAGCAGAATATTAAAGCCGAGTAGGAGTTCAGCCCTGTAGGTAAAATTTTTCAAAATTTAATATTCAATATTAATATTCAATAAAGGATGGAATTAATTTTTTTTAAAAATAAGCTAACGGTTTATGAAAAAAAATATACTTCATTCTGCAATTTCAGAATTGACCGATTAATTCCTTTGATCTTAAAGATGCATTACAATTATTTTAACCTTTAAATATTTTTACTGAACAGAATTTTTTCTTTCAGGTTTTCAATGTAGTGTTCATAGGTAAATAATGCGGCTGTCTTGGAGCATTCAACAGACAGTCTTTTTAATTTTACCCTGTCTGACAAAGCCCGATCAATCTTCTCTGCAAGCTCCTCCGGATTTATTTTTTTCATAAGAAATCCGTTCGATTCATTAAAATACTGGCTTATGGAGGAAACATCCGAAACAACAGGCACACAGCCGTAGGCAGCTGCTTCGGCTATCACTTTGGGAAATCCTTCCGACTCGCTTGGAAGAAGTATAATATGAGATCTTTCATAAACCTTTTCAAGTTCCTGCCGGTTAAGAAAGCCCGCAAAAGTCACCGGGAAATCTAATCCCGATGCAAGTTTCTCATATCTTTTTTTTTCATTGCCGTCTCCTGCTAAAATAATTTCTTTAATTTGATTTTTATTCTTTATTACAGACAACGCTTCAAATATTATGTCAACACCTTTACTCTTTATCAATGCCCCTGCGAAACAGAGAATAAGTTTGCCATCGAAATTCTTATCAAGCGCCGTCCTGCCTGCTTTTTCAAGCTCATCATTATCTATGCATGGATTCTCAAAATTTAATATATGTTTTTTTTGACCATCCCAGTATCCGTTTATTGTGACTTTCGAATTTTGAAAATTATTATTCAGCCACCACTTCTGGAATTTATAAGACATCGGCGCGTTTTTCATCTTCCAGTTTCCTGCATATTTAACCCAACGCTTAGGTTCACTTTTAAGACTGATGTATGGAAGTACATATACTCCCATTGCAGTCGGAGCCCTGAATTGTATCCAGTCAACTTTATTCATAATGTCTCTGATAATTCCTAAGTTGTGAAAAGCAGTTGTAAGAACAGAAATTTTATCTGTCAGTTTCTCTCCGCCGTAAGGTTTCAAAGGAATGAATTTTATTTTTTCACTTTTATATCCGGATGAACTCCCGGGCGGCTCTGTCAAATGGAGAGG
>JBBRTN010000159.1:0-5297 GCA_038244395.1 Ignavibacteria bacterium | reverse complement strand
ACAACTTTGCAAACGGAGTCTGGTTTGTCGAGCTGGGTTCATTGACAGATCCTTCTTACATTACAAGAGAAATCGTTTCAGTTTTGGACATACCCGTTGACAATTCGCTGAAAGAAATTGATTTGATTATCGAATATTTAAAAGATAAAGAATTACTTCTCATACTGGATAACTGCGAACATTTAATAGAAGTGTGTGCTGATATATCGGGCATCTTATTACGGTCCTGCAGAAACCTGAAGATACTGGCAACAAGCAGGGAGCTATTGAGAATTTCAGGAGAAAAGACTTACTATATCAGTTCTCTCTCGATGCCGGAATTAAACGAAGGATTAAATATTGAATCGCTCACACAATATGAATCAGTCAGACTTTTTATTGACCGCGCGCTTTCGGTTAATCCTGATTTCCATGTTACCAATGCGAATTTACCCGCGCTGGCAGAGCTTTGCCGGATGCTCGAAGGAATTCCTCTTGCAATCGAATTAGCAGCAGCCCGCATAAAAGTTTTGTCGGTTGAAAAAATTCTGGAAAAAATCAGTGATAGGTTCAGATTTCTGATTTCGGGGAACAGGACCGCTTTGCCGCGGCAACAGACACTAAGAGCAATGATTGACTGGAGCTATGACCTGCTTACTGAACAGGAAAAATTATTACTCCAGAGAATATCAGTTTTTTCTGGAGGATGCTCAATTGAAGCAACGGAAGAAGTTTGCTCCGGTGAAAATATCGGCAGGGATGATATACTGGACCTTCTCAGCAATCTGATTGATAAATCATTGGTTATCTCAAAAGAAATAAACGGAGCGAACCGTTACAGTCTGCTCGAATCAATAAGGCAATATGCATATGAAAAGCTTTTGAACAAAGATGAATTGCATGAAAGGCATTTCCGGAATTATTTAAAAATGTGCCATGATAATTCGGATACAATCGGGAGAGAACAAAGACTTTGGCTAAGTAAGGCGAAAGCGGATAAAGAAAATTTAAGAGCAGCAATTAAATGGAGTACTAACTCCAATCCGCCCGGAGCGCTTCAAATGTTAAATGAAATGGGTGAGATCTGGGAGCTTAACGGAAATCTTGCTGAAGGACTTGAATTATATAAAACCCTTCTTTCTAAAACTACTGATTACGATATTGAAGCAAAGGCATATGCACTTATGAATACAGGTTATTTTGCAGGGAGGCTTGGTGAATATGTTATTGCTCATAATTTTACATATGAAAGTCTCGGATTATACAAACAACTAAACAACAAATCCAAACTTGGATATTGTCTTAACAGTGCCGGAAATTTTCATTTCCTGAAAGATGAAATGAAGACCGCACAAAAATTACACACAGAAGGTCTTGAAATAGGAATGGAAATAAATGATAAATCACTGATAGCATTATCGCTGGTAAACCTTGCTTCGATCAGCCAATTTTATGAAGAGTATGAAACTTCACTCGGTCAGTACGAAGAAAGTTTAAAGATATACAGAATACTCGAAGATGAGCTCTCGACAGCAAGAGTCCTTATTCAGCTCGGGAATATTTATTCAAAAATAGGTGAGCTTGAAAAAGCCAGAGAATATTATGAAGAGAGCATTCCGATATTAAAGGAGTACGATGATCATATTCCTATAACGATCTCTGTTTTGAAGTTGGGTGATATATCATTCTCCGAGAAAAATTATGAAGAGGCACGGCTTTTATATGAAGAATGTCTTTCGATGGGAAGGAAATATGGAGACAGCACCATACTGATACATTCGCTGAGGAAACTTGGGAACGTGGAATTAATAGCCGGAAATATTTCTAAAGCAAGAGAGCTTTTTATACAAAGCATAAAAATGTGCGATACGGAATCCGACAAACATAAGCTGGCGCTGGGTTTTATGGGATTGGTAAAATATTTCTTCGTAATGAAGGAATTTGAAACATCGGCAAGGGTTTATGGAATTGCATCAAATCTTTTCGAAAGCCTGGATTTAAAATTACCCGATAATTTATCTGAAACATTAAATATTAATCCTGCAGAAATAAAAAAGAATATTGGTGAGGATAGATTTATTAGGAACTATACAGCGGGTAAGGCAATGAATATGGGAGAATCCATAGAATATATCCTTTATAATTCCAATAATTCCGAATCACAAAATTGATTTCAATAATAACATTGATATCAATGAACGGATAAAGACTATAAAAAATAATTATACTTTAGTATTTTAAAATTATAATAAAATAAAGAATAGAAAGGAAGCATAAATTGAAATACTCTGAAATGAAATACAACAGACCGGATATTGAAAAGGTCGGAAAAGAATTCAATGGGATGATTGAGAGTTTTAAGAAAGCAAAAAATTTTAATGAAGCGGATGAATATCTTGAAAAGATTAATATTTTAAGAAAAGAATTTTCTACAATTCAAACCATTGCATCCATAAATTATTCCAATGACACAAACAATACAGGGTACTGCGAAGAGAAGGAATATTTTGATAATTGCGGACCGCTGTTTGCGGACTATCTGAATTCTTATTACGGTGCACTTGCAGAGAGCAGGTATAAAACAGAGCTGACAGAAAAATACGGCAAGCAGTTATTTACAATAGCTGAGTTTGTAATGAAGAGTTTCAGTCATGACATTGTCGAAGATCTTCAGAAGGAAAATTACGCAGGAAGCGAATATACCAGTTTGCTAGCATCTGCAAAAATTGATTTTGCAGGCAAAGAAAGAAATTTGGAGGAGATTCGTCCGTTTATGGAATCAACAGACAATGAAATAAGAAAAGGGGCATTCGATGCACACTGGAAATTTTACTCAGACAATTCATCAGAGCTGGATGAACTTTATGACGGTCTTGTCAAATTAAGAAATGATATGGCGATAAAGATGGGATATAAAAATTTTGTCGAACTCGGATATGCGAGAATGGGGCGCTCTGATTATGATTATAAAATGGTTGAACAATTCAGGAAAAATGTAAGGGACTACATTGTGCCGCTCGCAATGAAACTAATAGAGAAGCAAAGAAAAAGAATTGGCGCGAAGAAGTTAATGATGTATGACATGCCGCTGAAGTTCAGCTCAGGCAATCCGACTCCGAAAGGTGATCCCGAATGGATAATGAGTAACGGAAAAACCATGTATGACGAGCTCTCGCAGGAGACAGGCGAATTTTATGATTTTATGATGACGAACGAACTGATGGATGTATACTGCAGAAAAGGAAAAGCGGGCGGGGGCTACTGTGACTACCTTTCTAAGTTCAAGAGCCCTTATATTTTTTCAAACATGAACGGAACGAATGACGACATAACAACACTGACTCACGAAGCAGGTCACGCTTTCCAGGCATACATGAGCAGGAACTTTCAGCTGATGGAATATTATTATCCTACATCAGATGCCTGTGAAATTCATTCAATGAGCATGGAGTTTCTGACTTATCCCTGGATGAATTTATTTTTTGAAAATGATACCGAAAAATTTAAATACTTACATCTTATTAGTGCAGTAAATTTTTTACCATATGGAGTACTTGTAGACGAGTTTCAGCATTATGTTTATGAAAATCCTTCCGCATCTCCGAAAGAGCGTAAATTAAAATGGAGAGAGCTTGAGAAAATATATATGCCTCATATTGATTACGGAGATAATGAGTTTTTAGAAAGCGGCGGAAGATGGCAGAGGCAGATGCATATTTATGAATCACCTTTTTATTACATAGACTATTGCCTCGCGCAGATTTGCGCATTCCAGTTCTGGAGCAAGGCGATTCACAATGGCAATGGTCAGTATAAAACCGCTTTAAAGGATTATATAAAACTTTGCGAAGCGGGCGGAAGCATGTCTTTCCTTGAGCTTGTAAAATATGCGAACCTTGAATCCCCGTTTGAAGAAGATGTTATAAAAAAACTGGTGAAAGAGATTGATACTTATCTGGACAGCATTGACGACGAGAGTTTGTAAAAAACATTTGCAAATTCCATCCACCGGAGATTTCCGAAGTCTACGCTGCACTAACTTAAAGCATTAGTCAGACTTCGGAAATCTTTCTGAGCAAAGGGTTACATTAATTTTGATTTAATGCGATAATACAACTGAAGACTTTTCTTACCTTGTAATCCATTTCCAATAAAGTTATTTTTGCCATACAAAAGAATTCTTAAAATCCTTCCCGAGTATTTTAATAATCATTACAATTAATTTAAAAAAAATCATTGAAAAATTTGTCATATAATACAAAATTAAGAAATATTGCAATCATTGCTCACGTTGATCACGGAAAGACTACGCTTGTTGACCATATGTTTAGGCAGAGCGGGATGTTCAGAGAAAATCAGGAAGTAGCCGAGAGAGTAATGGACAGCATGGACCTCGAGCGTGAAAGAGGAATTACTATTGCAGCGAAGAACTGCTCTGTAAAGTGGGGTGATGTGAAAATAAATATACTTGATACTCCCGGTCACGCAGACTTTGGCGGAGAGGTAGAGCGCGCGCTGATGATGGTAAACGGGGTAATACTCCTTGTAGATGCATCAGAAGGTCCGCTGCCGCAGACGCGTTTTGTTCTTAAGAAGGCGCTTGAAGCAAATTTAAAAATAATCGTTATCGTAAATAAGATTGACAGGAAAGATGCAAGAGCTAAGGAAGTCCTGAATGAAGTTTATGATTTGTTTATAGACCTTGACGCAAACGAAGAGCAGATAGAATTTCCGGTTCTCTTTGCAATAGGCAGGGAAGGGATTGCACAAAAGACACTTGAAGAAAGCGGTAAAGATTTAAGTCTTCTCTTTGATACTATTGTTGAAGAAATACCTCCGCCATCTTACGACGCTGATGAGCCGTTTCAGCTGCTCGTAGCAGACCTTGATTATTCGGATTATGTAGGAAGACTTGCTATAGGCAAAATTGCAAACGGTTCAATCAAACAAAACGATGAGCTTGTATGCATTAATGAGGAAGGGATTGCAGTGCCATTGAAAATTTCAAAAGTCCAGATATATGACGGAATAAATTTTAAAGACGCTGATTCGGTAATGGCGGGAGACATCGCAATACTCTCAGGCATAGAGGATGTGCACATTGGCGACACAATATGCAATAAGGAAAATCCGAAACCGCTGAAAAGAATTGCAGTAGACGAGCCGACGATTTCGATGTTGTTTTTTATTAATACTTCGCCGCTTTCGGGCAGGGAAGGAAAGATTGTTCAGTCAAATAAAATACGCGAGAGACTTCACAAGGAGACACTCAGCAACGTTGCATTGAAAGTAGAGGATTCTGCTGACGGCGAAAGCTT
>JBBRTN010000158.1:0-5301 GCA_038244395.1 Ignavibacteria bacterium | reverse complement strand
CCGATGGTAGACGAATTATCAGGTGGCAGGATATTCTGATACTGATAATAAATTCTCCCGTCATTGTATAATAAAATTTCAAAAGTATAAGGTCCTCCTGAGGAAAAATGTGGTGCATCTTTATACTCGATAATGAAACGGTTATTCACAGCATCATTGTAATAATAAACATTCCCCGAAGTTCTGAGATCCAGATCATCCCAGAATGCATGTAAAACATTATTAGGTTCGGTCGCATTCGGAATGGCTACATTTGAGTAAGCTGCGTTTGTTGATGCAACATCAAAAGAAACCCAACCGTTTGTACATATTTTCAATTGTGAATAGTTAGCTCCGTAATAAGAAAATGAAAAAGGAATCGGAACAACCACTGAACCATCATCACCTGTTCCGTTTGTCCAGGTTGTTATTGGCGTACCGGTAGTTGAAATATCAACCCAGCTGAAAGCCGGTCCACCCGGTTCATCGCTGTCAACCCATACATAACCAAATGCATCAGGTCCGCCGAATCCGTCAATCACTTCAGAACCATGATAAATATCTTTAGCATCTTTGGCCTGGTTTACCATTGAATTAATTTCTTCCTGCGTGAATTTATTTTTTGTATCCGCATGATTGGTTATTGATGTAGTTAATTCTGTTATTGCCCAGTTCAATGCTGAAGCTCCCGTATTTCCGATGATAAGATTTTTTGTAGTTGAATTGGAGCCGAAAGGAAGATTAACTACAATAGAATCACTCGAAGTTGTTATTACAGGAGGCGGAACAAAAACTCCATGTACTTTACAGATGCTGTCTAAATATAAATTATTGCCAAAACCGCTGCTTGCTCTGAACTTTACAAGATTAGTTCCTACCGGCAATGAATATTTTTTAGTCGCCCATTGAGTATTTGTAGGTACAAATAATACTGTACTGGTAGGAGCAGTATTTAATGTGCCCCCGCCGGCACTGCCGGATAAACTTGCTAAAGTGGAAAAAGATGAACCGGCATTCGTTGATGTTTCAATAATTAATGAATCAACTCCGGAGGTATATGGCGCATACGCATGGTCAAACTTCAATGAATCACCTGATACTGAAGATGAAAATGTAAGTGATACCAGGGATTGGATTGTGCCTGTCGACGCAGACCAGAAATCAAATTTTGCCGAGCCTGATCCTATACCATAACTGCTGACTGCATCTCTTGTCCAGTATTGTGTACCGGAAAATTCCACGCTCCAGAAAGCAGGAGGGAAAGTCACATCAAAGAAACCTTCGCACAACTGCTGATCGATTATTTTAAATTTATAGAGCGCTGTGGAATCTCTGTTGTGTGATAATGAATTATCCTTAGCAATAATTCTGTAGAAAATACTGTCTCCAATTGCTACATCGGAATTAATTGAATTAAACACAGCGGAGAAACTGCTGCCACCGCCGTTAATTAATTTAAATTGTTTTGTCGGTGAAGGATTATTTTTATACCATCTTACCCAGACTGAATCCAGTCCTAAATTATCCGTAACATTTGCCGATACCGTTACCGGCCAGATTGGCTTAGGTTGATTTCCAAGCGGCACATGAATAATAACAGGCTTTGAAGTGTCTGCAGATGCAATAAATGTATTCAATACCGAAGGAGCGCCTGCAGGTGAAGTTGCTATTCTGTTTAAACTGTCTGATGTCTTGATATAATATCTGTAAGTAGCAGCAAGACCATTAGCCGGAATGTTAGCAGTCCAGTTTGTTCCGCTGGAATTAGTCATCAGCAGACTGTCTGTTATAGCCGGATTATTTCTTGACCAGAATAATTTTGTCTTTGATGGATTAATTCCCGAACCGGAAGGATTGATTACGCAATTTACTGCATAGTTTCCTGTTAACTGTTCAGTGTTTGACAATGGAGTATGATTTATCGAAGGACCTATATCTATCGAAGAAGTCCATGCCTGGTAGCTGCCTGTAATATCTTCAGACCAGTAAGGCCAGATCTTTCCGTTACCTGATGTGATACCGATATAGTCACCCTGATAACCGCCTGCTAATCCTGAAATAGGTTTTGGCTTAAACTTGTGATCGGAAACCAATATGTCCGACCATGTGCTTCCCCCGTCAATTGATCTTGAAACATAAATTTGTGCAGAGTCATTTGTCGGAATATTTCTTGTATCATAATAGACAACGTTCACTCCGCCGAATTCATCTACTCTTACGGCTGCCATATACTGACGCTTTCCGTTGCCTGGAGTATCCTGGTTAACTCTTGAAGAAGTCCAGGTTGTTCCCCCGTTTGTCGACCTGTGTATAATTACATCCGAAACATCTGTTGCCGGCGCAACTGTTTTTTCCGAAGAGACAACATATATCCATCCGTTCCTTGAACCGCCGGACCTGTCGACATCAATTCTCGGAAAACCATTTACTCTTATGCCGTTATAAAAACTTACATTATCCGCTCTTATACCATTCATGTTATCTGCATGGTTCGTAGTTGTTGCCCAGTTTACGCCTCCGTCAACTGACTTTGCAAAACCCAAAGAATCTTCTGTAGAGTTTTGTCCGTTGGTTGTACAATTCGCCCAAACTACATAAACTTCTCCGTTGGGACCTACTCTTACATCGCAGCCCTGATGATGATGACCGGTAGAAGGAACGGGGCTCACGGGTGCAACAGTTGACCATGTTACTCCTCCGTTAGAAGTATAGCTTAAAACTATTCTGTTAACAAAGGACCCGCCAAATTCAGTGTAGACAGTATAACTTCTGCCGTAGAACGCGCTTGACGGTGCATCATCTGTTCCTGATAAATTTTTGTCCGCACTTGTAGTAGCCCCGGGAAAAGTAACTGTGGGTGTCCAGTTTATTCCGTTGTTCGTAGAATAACTTGCCCCCATTGAAAATGTTGTGGTTATGTAAGACATTAAGAATCTGCCGTCTTTATCTATCATCGGACCCGGGTCACCACTGTTGAAGCCCCCGTTATTCAGAGTATCACTTCCAAACCAGTTTAAGCCGCCGTCAGTTGTGACGTAAACTCCCGTACTGAATGTAGAGCCGCCTCTGAATGTATTTGCGGACCCCATCATTATCAGTTGATTAGCGGGACTCCTTACAATCGGAGTTTCACTTTGGGTTCCTGCGCTTGGATGAACCCGGAAATTAGGTGATACTGCAAATACTCCGTTTGGATTTGAAATAATTCTTGTCTCTGTACTGAATATTAAATTATCTGATTGAGGCAATGGGACGTATTCACTCGTTTGATAAATCCTTGTCATGCTCGGATCAGTGTTCCATTTTTCAGGATTATCCTGCGTCTTTTGTCCTGAAAATAATAGCAGGCCAATTATTAAAATTGGCAAAGAAAATAAAAATCCCTTCATTTTTATTTTTTGTTTTAATTTATGAAATAGTTGTTTGAATTATATTAACTTATGTCATTTCATTTTAAAGTTCAATAACAAATCCTCAAGCAGCTAAAGAAACTTTTTATTTATTATAAGACCCAAAGAAAAAAATTTAAAAACTTCTGCTGTTAATTAAAATAATTTTTTAATGATAAAGTCTTAACAGAAGTTAAAGGCAGATTAATTTTTTTTTAATATAGCGACAAGGTTGTCAATATGTGTCAAAGAACTTTTGTTATCTTTATTTAATGCTTCATTAAGAGATAGAATTAAATTCTTTTATTGGCATAACATTTGTCTTTTATGTGAAATAGCTACCCATAAATTTCACTGCATACACTTTTATAAATCAAAAAATCTGATGAAGCAAACAAATTTTTCATTCAAGGGAAGTAGCCTGTTTAAAAAATATAAAAATAATCCAGTACTTACTCCTATGATGTGGCCTTACAAAGCAAATGCAGTCTTTAATGCAGGTGCGACTGTATACAAAAATAAGGCTTTGCTTCTCGCAAGAGTAGAAGATATGAGGGGCTTCTCCCATCTTTGCAAAGCAGTAAGTAATGACGGGTATACTAACTGGAAGATTGACAAACTTCCGACGATGCTTCCGAAGCCTGAAGATTATCCTGAAGAAAAACGCCCGTTTACCCCATGCTCTGATTTTGAACGGAAGATATCTTGATAACGAAGATTATATTTCTGCCGGAGTGCAATCACTTGAATGGCTTTATAATATTTTATATGATAAGGAAAATAAACATCTCTCGCTTATTGGCAATGAAGGATGGTATCTTAAAGGAGAATTAAAGTCGAAATACGATCAGCAGCCTGTCGAAATACCTTCGCTCATTGAAGCCTGTTATCAGTCTTATCTTGTTTCAAAGGATTACAGCTGGATCAAAAATTCCGGTGTCGCATTCAGCTGGTTTTTAGGGAATAATGACCGGCAGGAACCAATTATTGATTTTACTACCAGCGGCAGCTATGACGGGCTGACCTCTACAAAAATAAATGATAACCAGGGGGCAGAAGCAACCTTAAGCTGGCTGTCTTCTTTATATAAAATGATTACAATAAGTGAAAAATTCCAAATCCAGAATGAAGAAAATACTGAGCCGTTTAAAGAATATTTATCTGTTGTTAACTGAAACTTATAACGAGTTTCTTGACGACAAAGGTTTTAAGATGTCGGCAGCATTATCGTATTATGCTGCCTTTTCTATGGGTCCATTGCTGGTAATTGTAATTTCAATTGCAGGATTTATTTTTGGCGAAGAGGCTGCACGGGGCGAGCTTGCAGGTCAGATGGAAAATCTTATGGGTCATGACGGAGCTGTTTTACTACAAACAATAATAAAAGGCGCGGCAAACACATCGACCGGAATTATCTCAACAATATTAAGTATTATTTTTTTAATCTTAGGTTCGGTGGGTGTTTTTGTCGAACTTCAGGAATCTTTAAATATCATCTGGGGCGTCGAGATGAAGCCAGGACGAGGTCTATGGGGAATAATAAAAACACGAATAAATTCATTTACTATGGTTGTAGCTACGGGATTTTTACTTTCTATTTCTCTTATAATAAATTCATTTATTTCACTTCTTTATAATTATCTCGGAAAAATCTTCGCTTCATATCTTCCTGTGCTGGATATTTTAAATATCATTTCATCATTCATTGTTATTACAATTTTATTCGCTTTGATTTTCAAATACCTTCCGGATGTATTAATATCATGGAAATATGTATGGCTCGGAGCCGTCATTACATCTGTACTGTTTTCAGCCGGAAAATATCTCATTGGTTTGTATCTTGGCAACAGCTCTTACAGCTCGACATACGGAGCTGCGGCATCGTTCGTCATATTGTTCATCTGGATATATTATTCGGGAATCATTTTGTATT